>JADFNA010000027.1 GCA_022563625.1 Candidatus Zixiibacteriota bacterium | reverse complement strand
GGATAGGATGGATGCTACTGAAGGATTATAGAGCAATGAATAGGCCCGTTACCTTGCGTCCCTGACTTGCTTAAAACTGACAGTAATATTTTCATTGACAAAATAAAATTTATCCTTATACTTGCCGGGCTTTTCTGCGTGATTATTCCCTTAAAGTTTAATCGGTGGATTTTCTTGTATGATGTTACTTTGCATATGTTTGTGTCCCTGAAAGGTATATTGATTGATGGCTGATAGCTCCCATATTCGAAATCTTGCGATTGTTGCCCATATTGATCACGGCAAAACGACCCTGATAGATTCTATTTTCAAAGCGACCCGGACTTTCCGCGAGAATCAGGAAGTCGCCGAACGGCTGATGGACAATAACGAATTGGAGCGTGAGCGCGGGATAACTATCCGTTCAAAACACTGCACGGTATCATGGAATGATTATCTAATAAACATCATTGATACTCCCGGGCATGCTGATTTTTCCGGCGAAGTAGAGCGGGCTTTGTCGATGGTTGACTCGGTTTTGCTATTAGTCGATGCCAACGAAGGGCCTATGCCGCAGACCCGGTATGTGCTGATGCGCGCCCTCAAGCTCGGACTGCGTCCGATTGTCATTGTCAATAAAGTTGAGCGCGCGAACGCCCGTCCGGACTATACGCTGAATAAGACATTCGATCTTTTCATTGAATTAGGCGTCACTGATGAGCAGGCCCATTTCCCGGTACTGTATGGCTCCGGTCTCGACGGCTGGTTCGTTAATGATTTGGACAAAGAAGAGCATTCAGGAATGGACGCTCTGTTTCAGACAATCATTGACGAAGTCCCGCCTCCCAACGTAGATCAGGATGGTGAGTTTTTGATGCAGGTCTGTTCTCTCGATTGGAGTGATTACATCGGCCAGATAGGCTGTGGACGGGTAGTGCGGGGCGCATTAAGAAAAGGCGAAGAATTTACCCGCATAGTTACGCGCCTGAAAGATACATCATCTCAAGACAAAGATTGGGAGGTAGAATCTTCGTCAAAGGTGAAAGGCGTCCATCTGTGGGTTACCCGCGGACTGACACGGGTTGAAACAGATGAAGTTTCTGCCGGTGATATTGTGTGGATTGCCGGGCCTCCGGAAATCGGCATCGGCGATACTTTTTCCAAAAATGAGAGCGTCACCGAAGCGCTGAAACCGCTTGAAATTGAAGAACCAACTCTTTCAATGTTTTTCCTGGTCAACAACGGCCCGTTCTCAGGACAGGACGGAACGGCGATTATGCTTCGCCAGTTAAAAGAACGGCTGGAAAGAGAACTACGCGTGAATGTCGCCCTGCGTATGGAGGATATCGGCCGTTCCGATGGCGTAAAAGTTTCAGGACGCGGTGAACTTCATCTGGCTATTCTAATCGAAGAAATGCGGCGCGAAGGACTTGAATTCTGTATTTCCTGCCCGGAAGTTATCACGCAGCTTGATGAAAACGGCAACGTTCTGGAGCCGATGGAACAGCTTGTGATAGATGTTCCCGAAGAGTATCAGGGAATCATTATTGAAAAACTTGCCAGACGCAAGGGTGAATTGGCCTCAGTAGAGAATACCGGCGCGAATACTATTCGTATCGAATTTGAAATCCCGACACGCGGTTTGATCGGCTACCGCTCGGAGTTTATGACCGACACACGCGGTCTCGGAATTATGGCTTCACGTTTTGTCGGCTACGGTCCGTGGCGCCGTGAAATTGTCTCGCGCAGCAAAGGCTCGATCATCAGTATCGAAACAGGCTCTGCCACCGCCTTTGCCCTGGAAGGGCTGCAAGAGCGCTCGGTTGTTTTCATTGACCCGGCCGAAAGGGTTTACACCGGCCAGATTGTCGGTGAAAACTCGAGAACTATGGATATGACCTGTAACCCGACCAAACGCAAACACCTGACAAACCATCGGGCCTCCACAAAAGATATTGGTGTCAAGCTTGATGTTCCGCGCAAGATGACATTGGAGCAGGCGATGGAGTGGATCAGGGATGATGAGTTGGTTGAAGTAACTCCCAGGTCTATTCGGGTCAGAAAGACTATTTTGGATATTGATGAACGTAAACGCGCCCACAAGAAAAAGCTTGCCCTGAATGAAATTTCTACTTCACTGCAATCAAGAGTCCCAGTATAGTTCATATCGAATTGTGTCATTTATCTCAAGGCCGGAAATCTCACCTGCCATTCCATACTCAAAAGCCGTTCAATAGCTTACTGGGAAACCCCATATTTCATAGTGAATCCGCGTTGATTCTCGCGCTGCGCTGATTCATGTATCACAGAAATCATTTGCTCATAATCCGTGGGGGCGCTATACTGTTCGCGTGGTATCTGTCTCATAACTTTAGCGGTTAAAATTCATCACAAGAACTCACGGACGCATCCGCGGGTAAACGGAGGAAAGTAAAATGAGAGCTATTCGCGTTCTCGCAGTTTTCGTGGCATTGCTGGCTGTAGCTTATGGACAATCAGCGGCAGCGCCATTGACAATCAGTCATCAGGGGCTGCTGACAGACAACAATGGCGCCCCGCTGAACGGATCGTTCAGCTTAACATTCAGCCTCTATTCTGTCCCGACCGGCGGAATTGCATTGTGGACGGAGACGCAAACGGTAAACCCGGGTGATGGACTGTATCAGGTCACGCTGGGTAACTCGACGCCGCTTAGCTCTGCGCTCTTTTCTGGCGCGAATCCGGCTCTGTATCTTGGCATTTCTGTCGGTGCAGATCCGGAGCTGACTCCGCGCGCCGAGTTTTCTGCGGCGCCGTATGCGTTACACGCGGCGGAAGTCGAAGGTTTCTCCTCCGGCCCGGGCAACGTGAATACGGGGCTATTTTCCATAGTCGGCGGTGACAACAATACGAATAACTCTGATTTCAGCTCAATCCTCGGCGGCAATGACAATGAAATCGATGTCACAGAATTCGCGGACACAACTTTCGATACCTCAGGCTTATCTCCATTCGGCAGTCCACCCGAGGGTTCGTTGGCCTTACATCCACCGGGTTTCGGAACTGTGTTGGGCGGGCACTCGAACATCATTTGCGGCAACCATTCGGTGATCGTGCAGGGCTGGCAGAATGTTAACTGCGCGGCTTACAGTTTCCTGGGAACAGGATTTCGCAACCGTATTTTTGGAACGTACTCAACTATCGGGAGCGGTTATAGAAATGAAATATTCGCCCCGGCCGACTATTCGGTCCTGGCCGGCGGCGCTCTCAATAGAGGGAACTCATGGACTTCGGTTATTTCCGGTGGTGTGTTTAACACAACCACCGGCGGGTCCCCCAGCAATTTTCGCGGACAAACAATAGGGGGCGGCTGGCGCAACACCACTGACAATCATTATTCCACAATCAGCGGCGGCGAAAGAAACGCCGCTTCAGGATCACATGCAACAGTCGGCGGCGGGCAGCTAGATAGCGCGCTTGCCTCACACTCAACAGTCTCGGGCGGAAACGGAAATGTTGCCGTAGACATTCGAACATCAATCGGCGGCGGAGGCAGAAACCGCGCCGAAGGCCAGGGATCGACAGTTGCCGGCGGTGAAGGCAATATTACCTTTGTGCAGACCCATCAGTCCATTGGCGGCGGTCAGGACAATCAAGCTAACGGCCAATACTCAACTATCGCCGGCGGTCAGTCTAATGTAACTGACAACAGGTGGACAACTGTCGCTGGTGGGTCAATCAACAGGTCTATAAATGATTATGCAGTCGTCGGGGGCGGATTTGACAATACCTCCGCCGCTCGTTCGGCGGTAGTCAGCGGGGGTGAAGGAAATTCTGTTTTCGGCTCTCATTCTACCGTTGTCGGCGGCTTCGTAAATTCGGTGCAGGCTGATTCTGCTGTTATTGCTGGCGGTGTCACCAATTCTGCAACCGGCATCGGCTCTACCATTGCCGGAGGTATCAAGAATTTTGCCGGCTTCCTTCTAGCAACAATTGGCGGCGGAACGGGTAACTCCAGTATTGGAAATGCCACTACCATCGGCGGTGGACGTGACAATGTTGCCGGTCCCGGTGAGTTTGCGACAGTTCCCGGCGGGATTGGAAACGTAGCCAGCGAACCGGGTAGTTTCGCAGCAGGCAGCTTCGCCAAAGCCGTCGATAGCTGCGCATATGTTTGGGCGGATTGTTGTAGATTACCAGGCGTGGCAAGCCCGATACCATTTAAGTCTTCAGTTTCGAATTCTTTTAATGCCCGCGCAACCAACGGATTCTATTTCCTGACAGCCTGCGATTCGGTGTTCGACCCGGCTAGCGGAATCGGAACCGGGGTTTATGTCCCACCGGGCGGCTCAGCGTGGTTAACTGCTTCTCACAGCAGCGTGAAGCGCAACATTCGAGCAGTAGATGAGACTGATATCCTTGAGAAACTGTCTCAGCTTTCAATCAATCAATGGAGCTACAAGACTCAGGATGCTTCAATAGAGCATATCGGCCCTATGGCTGAAGAGTTTTATGCAATATTTGGGGTTGGTGATAACGACAGAACGATCTCTTCACTTGATCCTGCCGGTGTTTCACTGGCGGCGGCAAAAGCGTTGATCAAGGAAAACAATGAGCTAAAAGACAGGCTTGACCGTCTGGAAAAACTGGTCGGCGATCTGCTCGATAAGAACTGATTTCAAATCTTGCTGAGAAAACATTTTCGGCAAGCGAATCTATTAGCTCTATTAGCCGGGAGTGACTTTACGGTCTCTTCCGGCTTTTTTTTGGGAAGGGCGCCCTGTCAGAACCCGTCCGAAGCTTGCGCTCTCTTTGGGGGCTTTGACCTACAGATTTGTCTCAACTCTCCTACTCACACATACCGCATCTTGGCTTTGGCCGGGGGCATGTCTACCAGTTCGCTGGCGGAGGTTTTAATCAGTTCCGCCAGGTCTATTGTTTTTTGGTCGGGTTCAATGTCCAGACGTTTTTGCAGAGCGCTGACACAGGCGTTGTATTGTTTGACTGCCGCGGCTTTGCGGCCGGTGGTGAAAAGTGTCAGCATCAGCAGCCTGTGCGCGGGTTCTTCGGTCGGGTCAACCAGCAAGACTTCCTGACACAGCGACACTGCGCGTTCAAACTCGCTTTTTTCGAAATGTATATTCGCCAGGCGCTGGCAGATGTCAATATACCTGATCCGGTACGAATCACGCGGCTCTTCCAGCCAGCTGTCATACATGTCCTCCAACAGCGGTCCCTGATACAACGCGCGCGCCAGTTCAAAATCACGCGTGGCCAGATGCACCTTGTTTTCGCGCAGGTAGCCGCTGGCAGAGCGATACAATTCATCAAACTCACGCAAATCACACCAGAAGCGCTCGTCCCAGGCCAGGTTATAGTTGCCGTCATGATGGATAATAATCTGGCTGTCACGAAACTCCGCCGATGATTCAACTGAAAGTGTCTTACGCAAATGCGAGAGTGTCACATGAAACGATGACATAATCGTATCCGGTCCCAGATGCGACCAGAGCGCATCACAAATTTTGTCGCGTGAAATCGGGCGGTCCGGTCCACTGTGTGTCGCCAGATACGCCAGAAGTCCGCGCGCCTTTTTGGAAGGCCAGGCGGACTCCTCAATTTCATCATGTCTTCCGGGGCTGATAACTTTCAAACGCCCGAAACAACGCACCAGCGCTTTGTTTTGCAAAACATGCTCGGCGGTGTGTTCCTCCGGCGAAGCAACGCCGAGCAATTTCACATAAGCGCTGTCTGCCCCGGTACATGCGGCAAGTTTTTCACGCAAAATATCAATTCGTTTGCTGAAGTTCAGTTTCTGATAAATTTTCAGCGCTTCGGATATGTATTTTTCAACCTCAGCCAGAATTTTCTCGTCGACTTTGCCGCCGCGTGATTGCGCCTGCAGAATACTCAAGGCGCCTTCGGCCATTGCCTGCGCGGCGCGGAATGACTCGCCCTTGTCCTGATACATTGATAATGTTTCAGCCAGCAGTTTCCAGCCTTCGTTGTAATTCCCCCGGAGAATTAGCGCCCGCGCTTCGAGTTTTTTGAGATGATCAACACCAAACTTTGACTCAGTTTTCGCCAGCCAGCCGCGCATACTGGCCAGCGCCTGTTCGGCGTACTCCTGCTTGCCAGCATCCAGCGCTATTTCAATTTCAGAGTCATAAATTGCCGGGATAAGGTTCACGGCGTTTAACCGGACGCAATCATCATAAATTCGGCGTGATTCTTTGAGCGCTTCGTCACTGCGCCCCGAGGTATGCAGGGCGCCGGCGATATTTATGCGTGTTGTCAATGACGCATACACGGCGCCAATTTGTTCTTGCAGTTCAAATGCACGGCGGAAATTTCGTTCGGCCTGGTCTGGATCACCGGATTCGCTATAGTGGACGCCGAGGTTGTTATGAATTTTCGACATCGTCTCCAGATCATCAACCTCGCGGCAGATTGCTATCGACTGTTGATAATTGTTCATGGCCAGATTGAACTGCCCCAGATACTGGCGCACCACGCCCAGATAGTATTGTGCGCGTCCGATTTCGCGGCGGTCATCGAGCGCTTCAGCCAGGGCCAGTGATCTTTCGAATACTTCTTCGGCTTCACGATGTTTGCCGGTGCGGTTCAATATAATTCCTTTATTGCGCAGACCGGACAGCTCCAGTTGAGGTTCCAAAATACTGCGTTCGGAAAGCATCTTGAGTCCCTGTTCAGTCTCGCGCGAGGCGCTGTCATACTGTCCCTGATTGTAAAGCGAGAGTCCCGAGATGAATTGCAGCTTGGCCAGTTCACGTATGGCGGCGTGTTCTTCTACCCCGGCGGCCAACGCCACGGCGCGGTTGACATAACCTGCAATCCGCGGATACTCGGCCATTTTGTAATACGCCTCCGCCAGATTGCGCAAGAGGCGAAGTTGGTCCTCCAGGGCCAGCTTCAAATGCGGAGCGACATAAATCGACGCACAGCGATAATACATGGTCGCTTCACGCGAGCGCCCGGACTCAAGCGCCACGCGGCCGAGTTCCTGATAAATGTTACACAGCGCCTGCAGCGCCACGGGCCGCTCAATGTCTGTCAGCATCTTCAGCGCGGCGCGCGCGGTTTTCAGATAGCGCAGAGCCAGCGCATTGGAAAAAGACGCGAACGCATCACGCGCAGCTTCCAGGTTGCTATGCACGAGGCTGATTCCGTAGCGTTCGACCAGATGTGTCTCCAGTGTTTCACTGGCCAGGAAGCGATAGAACGGGCCTTCGGCCGGATGCGTTTTGGCGCGCGCCAGAAAATACTCATACATTCTCATGCGAATTGATATGCGCAGTGTTTCAGGAATTGATTCAAGCAGGTGGCGCTGTATCAACTGATGATAGAAACTCAGCTTCCCCTGAAAGTCCGAAACCAACAGATTCGCTTTGAGGGCGCGATTAAGAAAACCGATGAACTTTTCCTCGGGCAGGTTTGAAAGCTCTTTGAGCCAGGTGGCCCAGAAATTCAATCCCAACAGCGCCGCCAGGCGGAAGATATTGACTTCTTCTTCGGAGAAACCGGAGATACGCTCTTCAAAAATATAACCGGCGGATTCAGGCTCCGGTAGCTTGCCGGTCAGATCAATCATCTGCTCCCACTGGTCGGTGGCGCGGTCATACTGCAGCGCCTGCCGTTCAATTAGCGTGTTAAGTGTTTCGTGTAAAAAAAGCGGGTTGCCGCCGGTGGAGAGATGCACATCAGTTGAGATTGCATCAGCGATTTCCGCTCCGAACATGCGTTCAATCACCTGGCGCGAATCAGCGCCGGTCAGATTGTCCAGCCTGATGCGCTCGACGGGACGGGAGTGGGTCAGTGTGTTGTACATACGTTCGGAATCTTCGTCCAGTTCCGAAGGGCGCAGGGTGACCAGAATCATGACCGGATACGGGCCGAGTGTGCGTTTGAGAAAGTTAATTGCCTCCCAGCTTTTGGGGTCAAACCAATGGGCGTCTTCAAAAAGAATCAGCAGCGGTTTGCGCGTCGCCAGTCTCAGAATAAATAACCTGAGTCCATCGAGAATTTGCTCCATTTCCTGGGCGGCGCCGGCGTCCAGTTCGGTAGATTCTGGGATTTCGAACGGAATCATGTCGCGCACTTCCGGCGCCAGGCGTGAAAGCGCGATTGCCGATCCGCGTTCAAACAAATTTGAGGTGGAAAACTCCTGCGGTGAGGCGGAACTCAGAAAGGAGCGCAGCAATCCGGCGAAGGTTGAGCGAAATCCGCCGAAAGATGGAATGCCGAATGTTTTGAGTGTCAGCGCGCCTTTTTCGCCCAGTTCATCAAGAAACTGCTCAACCAGAGTCGATTTGCCCACGCCCGGATCGCCCTCGATAAGCGCCAGCTGGCATTCGTTGTGAAGCGCGCTGATATACACATCATGCAACGCCGAGAGCTCTTCGTCCCGTCCGGTGAATGGCAATGCGCCGGTGAATTGCAACTTTGATACCCTTTCAAACTTAGATACTGACCGGGCGCCCTGATTGCGCATTTCATGCGAGCGCACCGGCTATATTATAGTATAACCCAAAATCACAGCGGTCAAAACTCAATCAGATACAGGCAGAATCTCCCGTATATGAGAAACCCCGGAACCGCAGTGGTTCCGGGGTTTTTCTCACGGTGGGGAGGGGGCGTGAAGGGGTTTGCGAGATTTCTATTTAAGAAGTGTCATCTTCCTTGTCTGAGAAAATGAGCCGGCGCTTGCCTTGTAGAAATATATGCCGGATGCATAAGCCGACCCATCCCATTCGATAGTAACAACACCAGCGTCGGAATGACCGGTGTACCTGTCGACTTTCTGGCCTTGGATGTTGTAAATGACTATCTCCCAGTTTGCGGATTCAGGCAAACGGAGAGATATTTTGGTTGATGGGTTAAACGGGTTTGGATAGTTTTGATTCAGGCTAAACTCTTTGGGCAATACACTAGTCTCAGTCTTGTGGTTGCCGGACTTCCCACGAACGATGATTCTCACACAGTCCTTCCCGGTAAACGGCGTGCCATCCAGGAGATTGCCAGTCAAAGTTAGCTCTCTCTCTTCGCGGTTCGTGACTGCTCCCAGCGCTGCCACAATGGCTTGCGCATCAAACATAAAGACCTGGTCCGTAAAGCCATCCCCAGCGAGGGTGTCACAGTCGCAGAGTTCTCCACCGAAAGGCGTAGCTACATCTTCAGGGGTCAAGTTTCTTCCCTCCGATGGCACTCCTTCAAGCTGTACCGTGGCTCGGTCAATGTCGTTGATGTCAAAGTCATCGCCACCTAAAACGGCCACAGGGAGAACACCATTCTTCTTCACATTCAGGGGGTTGGGACATGACTGCGGCTTGATGTCGATGTCGGCGAACAATCCGCCGGGACACTCGCAGGTCCCTTCCTCAACCTCGAACACCTCCACAAAGTCGTCAAAGGCGTCCTTAGACCACAGCACCTCGAGCGGAGCAAAACTAACCACGTCGCAAGCAAGGCCCTCATCCCTTCCTGCGGCTGTGGCAAAATCGCTGATGAAAGTTCCCGTCTTGGTGACGGCGACGATCTTTCCTCGGCCATCTTGACCCAAGTATAAGCGATTCCCCTTGCCGACCGCGACGCCACTAATCGCACCAAGAGTTCCGCCAGCAGCATTCGTAGGGATAATATGACCGCCGCCATGCGCAACTGCCGCTCCGACACCGGCAGCATCTACGGCCGAGACGTCCCAGTGCTCGACCCTAGAAGAGACGTCGTCACTCACCCAAATGCTGTTGTCCGTTCCGTCGAAGCCAATTCCGTCGCAAAATCCAAATCCAGCAAAGTCCAGCGTAAATATGAACGTAGCCACACCCGTCACCGGATCGATTAGATAGACACTCAGAGGATTACCACTGGCGTCTGTTCCTCCCCAGATTCTCTGCCTGGATTCGTCCCAGGAGATAGCGCCAAAGCTAATGGCTGCGCTGTCTGAGGCCCTTGTCAATGGAATAGACCCAAGGTCCCCTCCGAATTTATCCATTTTGTGAAGAAACGCGGAAAAAGAGTTAGTGTAAAAGATGGTCGCCGAATCTCCGCAGTCCACGGCAACGCCAATTCCACAGCAACTCGGCGAGGCATTAGGTACATTAATGGTAGCGATCAAATCTCCGGGCGCCGCTAATACAGGAACCGAAAAGAAAGTCCCTATCAGTACGGCAAACGTCGTACACGCAATAAATCTCTTGTTACGCATTTGTTTCATCTTGATCATTTCTTTCTCCAATCTAAAATTGTATCTTGTTTCGTTTTCTAGGCTTATTGGAAATATATTTGTGTCTTTAGACTAACTTCCTTGATCAAGCTCAGATTAGATAGAATTGATTGTTTAGTGTCACCTCCTTTATGTCACTTTTAGATTTCCTTTCCATTGATTGAAATCCTTTTAGCAAAGTGAAGTTAAGATTGTGATATTGTTTAAATGTTCTTCTCCATCATTATTTACTCTTTAGCATGATGGTTATAGGGTTTATACTGCTCCCCATTAGTTGACGCTGTTGTCTAAGCGAGTATCTTGTGAAAAGAATCACAGGAGGAGTTTATGAAGCGTCGGCAGTGGGATTCAAAGACAAAGGCGAAGATTGTGTTGGAGGTAT
>JADFNA010000392.1 GCA_022563625.1 Candidatus Zixiibacteriota bacterium | reverse complement strand
ATTTTGGTTTGGGGAAGCTTTCGGAATTTTGCTGGCCGATGGTTCATCAGGAACCTGCCCCAGAGGGGCAGGCCACCGGGCCGACACAAGCAAGAGCGCGCGAAGGGGTTAGCTACTGGGCTGGCACTCAGAGCGCAAGCAGGAGTAAAGCATTCTTGAAAGTTGCCGAAAACTGAATTATCAAAGGAGATAGCAATGACTAAGCCTGATTCCGATCCTCTGATCAAAAAGCTCGAAGAACTCAGAGACCTCTGTATAAAGAACGGTTTGCCCGGTCTCAATCTTTCGAAGACTAAGAAGGAGCCTTCTTAGTAGATATCTCTTTCTTATTGAGGTTTGATTTGTAAAACAGATTACGGTATGGTGCGAGATCTCCCAGAGTGATGTCGCCAATCTCTACATCTGACATTTGTATTTCCGGCGATTCTGGGGCCTTCAAGCTAATATCTCTACTACCGCTATTATCCCCGTTCATCGACGGGGAAACAACGTCCTGATCCGACGAAACTGAGTCCGATAATCTTTTTTTGGGCGGACTCGTTGTCATCCGGCTCGCCCGTCTCCGTGATCTGATGCTCTCGATCAGGTTCTTCATGACCGCTACTGTAAGGCTCTTCAGCGTGGCTGTCAAGCGTTGAATCATATTGTCGATATTCATTTTTCTCACCTTCTCAAATTGACATAATCTATTATCAGGAATGTCCACTGGCTGCAGCCAGCAAGACGGCGGGTGAATCCTCAACACTCGGACTGCATGTTTCGATTACCGGAAACACCCATGCCGAGTGTTGAGGGTTCTAAAAGAGAAGGGGATGGCTTTTTGTTTAGTCGGGTGGATAAAGGAAGCTGGGAAAGCCGAAAGTCCCGTTGAACTCCGGGACTCAAGTATCGCACAAGACACTCTCTGTCTAATTGAATCTATCATCACTAAATACCGGATAAAAAAAAGCCCCGAAAAGCGGGGCTTTCGTGTTGGTCTTACAAACGATCAGCTGGCTGTCTAAGCTAAAAAACCCCTCGAAAAACTCAGCGAAGTGAAAATCAAAGAACTTAGCGGCAAATTCAGAGAAGACAACTCCGAAGAACGCGCCGAAGTAAAAGTAGCGATTGAACGGGAATTCAGGGTTCCCGGGTTTGAAAAAGCGGAAAGCTTTCTGGAATCTGTTGAAGCGTGGCTTGTGTGACATGTTTTCCTCCATTGTTTCAGAGCATTCGCTTCATGCTCATTCACCACCTTAAAGGCTCATTTTGGGCCAGACATTACAAAAAAAATCGAGTTCTGCAAAAGTTTTTATTAGTTTTTTGCAACTTTTCTTGTAATCCTTGTCACCGAGTATGCCTTATTCTTTTGGGAGATTCCGTGTAGACTTCATATTCAGGAACCCGTAGATGAATCTTGAAAATCCCCAGCACAATAGACTGTATTTAGCTTTCTTCAAGGAGTTTTCAAATTCACCGGGTTTTCAGCTAATCCAGGATCAATTGGGACTTGTACTTTTTGATGAATGCTTCGTCAAGGCTATGGAGAAATGTTGGGAATTCATTTGCCAAGAAATCAACCTGTCGAAATTTCAAGAAAATCAGAGATTGCCAAAGAACGTTATCAAATATGTAGATAGGTCATTTAGCAGGCGTTTACGGAGAATGAAGAAGAGAAAAACAGGTAATCAGTCGCTAATATTTGTCAATAAGTCTCAAAAAGAAGAATCAATAGATCAAGATAATGGAGTGCCTTATGGAGCAACCGAATCTTTCCTGAATCAGTTGTCCAAAGAGGCCCCAGATATCGTCAACCAGATGGATTTTGAAAAAGCGTTTTTCCTATACGCAATTCAGACCGAATGTACAGGAAGGGAGAAAGACCTTCTCGATGCTGAACTCAGCGGTAATCAACATATAATAGTGAGTTTGAAAGAAGAACTGGGATTAAGGGCTTACGCGACGTTGAAAAGTCAACTATTAACGGCTGGCGGTATCCATGAGAGAGTTCTGTCATGCGGACGAAAATTGCGAAAATCTCGTGAATATCGCCATTTTCCTGGAGGTACGCTTGTCGCTCTGGAAAAAGCGATGGACAGCGTGGCTCTGCAGTTGAGTTGACATCTCTGGCTGATTTCTATTTCCATTCCGCTCCTTTGCCACCTGTTCCTCTCTCGGCTGATGTCAACTGTGACGGATTGATTGATCTGTTGGCCGAATTGCGGCGGCATGATTTGATGACGCCCAAGGGCGTGTTTGCGGACAAGTCACACGAGATGACCCTGGTGCCGCATCGTGGCATCACTTTCTCCCGAGAAGACGGCAGCAACCTCGCCCAAGCCCAGATTCCCAAGGGCGACATTACCATTCAGCTTGAGCCCGTCGCCTCGGGACTGACCTTGTCGGCAACGACAAGTCCTTCGAGCGTCGTCCGTACCCCCCGGGTGTCCACGGACGCGGTCGCACCAAGGACTCCGAGTACTCGCTGCAGCTGCGCGAGAAGCAGAAGGCTCGTTACGCCTACGGCGTCCTGGAGAAGCAATTCCGTCGTTACTACGAGGAGGCTGACCGCGCCCAGGGTAAGACTGGTTACGTCCTTTTGCAGATCCTCGAGTCGCGTCTCGATAACGTCGTGTACCGCGCTGGACTTGCTGCTACCCGTCGTCAGGCTCGCCAGATGGTCAGCCACGGCCACTTCCTGGTCAATGGCAAGAAGGTCAACATTCCTTCCTACCGGGTGAGCACCCACGACATCATCGACGTTC
>JADFNA010000026.1 GCA_022563625.1 Candidatus Zixiibacteriota bacterium | reverse complement strand
TTCAACCCCACCTATGACCGCATGCTTCACCGCGCATTCAAAGACGGCATGTTCTACATCGACACGGCGGAAGAATACGCCAACGGCCAAAGTCACGTTACCCTCAAACCCTTTATCGAACAGGTCGGACGCGACAACCTCTGGATTACCTCCAAATCGGGCATGTTCGGCCGAGACCCGGCGCCGCCCGAAATGTATCTCTCCCATATCGAGAAGGCATTCGACTTCGCCGGGATGCCCGGAATCACCTTTGCCACTTCATATACTAATCCTTGTGAACTCTCGTCTGCGCGGTCAAAATCATCGACGATGATCCTCCTCGGCGCGGTGACCAATCCGCTAACAAGCTGGAGGTAGAGTTCCACCAGTTTTTGTAAGCGCAGTTCGGCGCCCAGCCCTCTTGTCCACTCGTTTTCAGATTCAGGGCGCTCGATCAAATCTCCCAGCATCGGAATCCAACGCCTATCAACCGACGACAAAACATATTCGGTCAAACTGCCCCGGAAACTCTGGTCCCAAGTTTCATGCAAGCCGGACAGGATTTTCCTTGCCAGCCAGTTACGTCCATACAACACGGAGTTTTTGCAGGTGATGAAAATACAATCGTTTGATTGTTGCGAAGAAAGGCGTGTTAGCAACGACGTCTTTCCGCTCCCCGCCTCGCCTGTGACAAGAGTAACATTTCCAATCCCATTCGAAATTGCCCTGCACCGATTCTTCAGTTCGCCAAGCTCAAACTCCTGTCCGATTATTTCGTTATTGTCTCCGGCCGCGCTATCCTCTTCTTCTATTGTTGTAAGAGCAAAGCACGGAACATCCTCCCCGATCCCCTTCAAGGCCAGCGTCAGCCTCTCTGTCCGAACAATTTCAGGCATCTTGCTTCTCAAGCGCTCGTCACACAGTATCTGTCCCCAAGCTGCTTTGGCCATCAAGCGTGCGGCCATATTAGCGCCCTCGCCCATGACCGTGTACTCCCGCCGTCTCTGTGCGCCAACATCGCCGCAATACAGCGGGCCAAATGAGGCCCCGATTCGGATCGAGATATGTTTATCGGCCAGCTTAATCACTTCTCGCGCGCAGGCAGCGGCATGCAATTCGTCCTGTTCAAGTTTCTGTGGAGCGCCGAAGAGCATTAGCAATTTATGTCCCTTCCCGTAGGGATCGATGCGTGCGACACTCCCTCTCATTTTTCTCACAGCGGCGAATGCCTTTCCCAGTGTCTCGCACAGCCGTTCAATATTTTCAACCGGCCCAGAGGAATCTTTGTCACACGCGTATTCAAAGTATGCAAAGAGTGACACTACCTGGCGGTGTTCACTTTGCAGAGATGCTCCGATTCCTGCTGACTTGAGCCGCGCAACAATTTCCTGAGGTATATATGACGTAAGCTGTGGATGTTCAACTGTCGCGAATTCGCGGGACGCCGGGCCGGTTACTCCCTGTGCGAGCTGCGGCTGCTCGGCAACAATGAAAAATGTCTCATCATTACAGATTGTCTTTGAAGAAAGTTGACAGTGTTTTCCGAGCGCAGGTCCGGCGTACAGCTCATTCTCGCCCGCGTAATCGCAGGCCTTATAGACCGCGTGCACGAGCGGGCCAATCGGCTCTACTTCCAGACGAAACGAGGGGTCGCCAAGTGAGGCCAGCGAAAAACAGCCGCGCTCGGCGCCAACGTGGATATTCAAGGGATGTTCCCGGGTGAAGCCGCTTGAATCATTAACTTCCTCCAGTCTGCCGAGAGCTAACCTCATAAACAGCTGCGGGTCGAAGCTGGCAGGGAAATAGGCCCAGAACGCATCGCCGGCGAATTTTAGTACGTCGCCATCGCAGGCAAATACAGTCTGCGACATTTTTTCGAAAAATATATTCAGCAGGATTGTCAAATCTTCGGAACCACCCCGCCCTGACAGGGCAAGTTTCTTGGTCAGCGCGGTAAACCCGGACGCATCAACACAGACAAGAACGCCTTCAAGCCTGCTTACTCTATGTATCTGGCCTGCGGGAGAGGAGCCATACCATGTCAGCAAAGATTGCGGAATGTAGGCCGACAGCTCTCGATAGAAACTACGCTGATCAGTCACTGTAGACAACAATCCTTAACAGGAATAAAATCAGGACATGGACCGCCTGATCAAAAAAGAAGCTCTGCTTGCTGCCATTGAATTTGGTTACTTTGACCAGGTCTTGAAACCAGTGTTCTACAAAAATGAATGTTAGCGCCAGAGCAGTGTAGAATGTAAAAAACATGCTGCTGTTGTTGTAAGTAAGCCCGATGTAGAGAAACAGCGCCACAGTGGATGTATAGACTGCGACATGATAAGTAAGCGTTCTGTGTGATGTTTGCTTGAGAAGAGCGACCCGGTCACTTTGCAGTGCAAAGTCTCCAAGAAAATGTCCGAGCAGAAGAAACCAGAGAAGATCAAGCATCCTGTTGTTCTCTTTCCACCGGCAGCCTGATTTCAAATGTCGTTCCTTGGCCAGGATGAGTCTCGACTGAAATCTGACCGTTGTGGTTCTGAATAATCCGGCCAATCGACACCAAACCGATCCCGTGTCCATGTTTTTTGGTCGTGACGCGCTCTTTGAACAGTTTTGATTGAAGTTTCGGTTCAATTCCGGGTCCATTATCAAGCGTCCTTATAACTGCGCAATGGCTGCCCGGGTCGTAGGAGAGGTCTATTTGAATCGCGCGGTAAGACTTGCCGCTATCGGCCGCCAGCGCCTCAGCGGCATTGGTCAGCAGATTTACTATAACGCTTTGGATTTGACCTTCTTTGACATCAAGCCGGCGCGGGAAATCTGTGGAAACTGAGAAATCAAGGGTGATATCTTTGAAGATTCCCTGCAACTTACAAAATCTGATCACCGCTTTGACCATACTGCGAATGTCGATCGGTTGGAACTCGCCTTCTTCCTCCCGGTAAGCCATTATGTCTTCAGCAAATTGATGTGTCTCTTTTGAAACCTGCCGGATAGCTTGAATAGTCTTATCCATTTTTTCTTTTTGCTCATCGGTCAACTGATGCAATACCAGCTCTACGTTACCGAGAAGGACACCCAGAAGGTTCTTTAGATCGTGCGCCAGTTCTGCCGCTGTCTGCTGTGCGGTGGTATATTTTTCAAACTCCTTGATCGCCCTGTTAAATGCCTGCAATTCGGAGATGTCCTGGCAGATCAGAAGGTGCAACAGGCTCTCATTGTGACCGGTAAGGGTAGCCACCGAAAGATAGGCGGGAAACTCCTCGTTCTCCCGCAACGCGGTCACTTCACCGTGCCATGACTTCTCCGGATTTTTCCTGAACTCTTTGAGTGCAAAATCCTTAAAGAGGTCGTCAACAACGAATCGGTTACCTGGCTCAGCTAACTCAAACATCTTGGTTGCGGCGGCATTGAGACGAAAAATTTGCCCCGCGCGCGTGGCCAGAAACACAGCGCTGGGAGAGCGGTCTATGACACAATCGAGGAATGCGTTCAAGCGCACCAGTTCTTCATTGGTGGCATTGAGAATCTTGTTGTTCTCTTCCAACTCGCTTATGCGATGTGAGTCGGATTCTCTAAGCTTGTTACTCAGGCTACGCAGGACACGGGTCGCAAGCGCAGGCTGCTCCTGGATGACTTTTTCAAAATTGTCTTTTGAAAATTCGAGGACTTCACAATCAGTTTCGGCGATAACTGTCGCAGAGCGCGGCAACTCCTCCACCAGCGCCATTTCCCCAAGAAATTCACCTACACCACGGGCGCCGATCTGCACCAGAGCTCCGTCGAGAGAACTCTGTTTGACTATTTTGACAGACCCTGTCAGAATCAGCAGCATAGAGTTTCCACGTTCCCCCTCCTCACAAATCGTCTCTCCAGACGAATACTTTTTGGAGATAGAATACTTTCCGGCCAGTTGGATTAGAAACAGATCCAGCCCCGGATTGGTCGAACTTTTCGTGAGAGACTTCATAGTAGGGATTATCGGGTCGAAGCGGATATATCCTTAGAGCGGCTCATTCGGAGCATGCGATTGTAATTCAACTTCCTTAAATCACGGATTCCTTTTGGATTACCTGACAGTGTTTCACTGTGAACCAGGAACCTGGAAGTCGGAGCCTCTGTCGCCATCCCAGAATTCGTAAACTGTCTTGATATTAAACCCTTTGCGGGACAGGTATGACACCTCCAGCATCGAGGCGAAGCGCTTTTTGTTTCCATCGGTTATATAGTCAAGCTCACTGAGCGCCGTGAATTTGCCCTTTGTCGCGCCGCCAAAAACACCGAAGACACTATGACCACCGCGTGTTGTGTTGCGTGAGTATGATCCACCGAGCCGCCATTTGGTAAGCGCCACCGAACCAACAAAAGACATCTGAGTATTGGTGAAACGTGTTCCCAGAAGCCGCATCCCGTCGCCGGAGTCACCGGCGAAGCGTCCAGTTGTCACCGAGAGTTCTTACGACCACAGATCAATCCCACCTCAGTCCCAATACTAGCCATCACATACGCAGCCAGGCCCTATGTTTTCTGGCAGCGCGAATCTTTCTGGCTAACCAGCGTTGTTTCAAAGAAGCACATTCGGCATGGTTCAATTTGTTGCAGGCCGGCGCCGGGGGTTTGTCCGTAGAGCGTTAATACATGAAATACGCGCAGATACAAAGTCAGATGAGGTTCTGTCGATAGCATCGGGTAGAGTTGCGTAACAATTCGTTTCGGGTTTCGCTCCCCGGATGCTGGCCGCGCAGCGCATGATGTTAGCACAATCTTGTTTGCAGAACCACGGGACCATTGATGAATACGAATCAAGAATCTTCAGAAAAAGTATCACAAATCCTCGGCGCTCTGGGTGATTTGCCGGCCTCACCGGCGGTAGTCAGCCTGGTCATGGGCATGACATCAGATTTGAATACCGATGTCAGCAAGCTTTCGCAGGGCCTCTCAGCAGACCAATCCCTGACAGCCAGGGTCTTGAAGCTGTCGAATTCTCCACTCTATGGCCGCGCGCGCGGCGTCGCGTCAATTGAGGAAGCGATTCTGGTTCTGGGATTTTTTACACTTCGTTCGGTTGTCATTGCAACTGCGACCCATGCCATGTTCAAGGGCGCCGGAAAAGATTCACTGGCGCAATCGCTCTGGGAGCACTCACTGGCGACCGCGATAGCTTCGCGTTTAATTGCCAGGAAACTTGGCCACTCGTATGTGGAAGAAAGCTATCTTGCCGGATTGTTGCATGACATTGGCAAATTGATCTTAACACAGAAGTTTCCCGAGGAATACACCAGACTGGTGTCCCGGCACAAAGGCGAGGACATTGAGCTTTACGATTTGGAGCAGGACCAATTCGGATTTTCGCACACGGATCTGGGCGAGGCCTTGCTGGTGAAATGGGAGTTCCCGCAAGATCTAATTTACGCGGTCGCCCGGCACCACGATCTGGAGATTGAAGCTGAGGCGAACAGCGCCGCTTCGATTCCACTCATCGTAAACCTTGCCAACGGTGTCGCAAAGTGTATCGGCGCGGGCTTCAAAAGCCTCTCGGCTGAGGACGTGACCGAATTTGAATCTCTGAAGGCGCTCAAACTGCCTGATGAAGATCTGGCGGCGATCATCGAAGATCTGGCGGAGAATTTTCAAGAAGAGCGAAACCGTTTTTTGTAGAATAGAAACGGATAGTAGCAGCATGGAACAACAATCGACCCGAACAGCAGTTCTTGAGAAGCTGACACATTTTATCCGGTCCGGATCGCTTCCGTCCGTCCCGCAGGTTATGTTCAAAATCCGCGAAGTGACAGATGATCCCCGTTCCGGTGTGTCTGATCTGGCGGATGTTATTCTCACCGATCATCAATTGACCACACGCATTCTTCGCATGGCGAATTCGGCTTTTTATGGGGAGTATGCCGGCAAGGTGACACGAGTAACCCAGGCTGTGTCTCTTATGGGCTTTCGCTCGGTGCGCAATGCCTCAATGGCGCTGGCGATTTATTCGGCCGTTGAACGGCTGGGAAAGTGCAAGCGTTTTGATTTTGGCGTGTTCTGGAGCTCATCCATTGGGACCGGAGTGATAGCCAAACAACTGGCGCAAAACCTGGGTTTGAAACTGACCGAAGAAGCCTTCATCGCTGGTTTCTTGCATGATATTGGCCAGCCGTTTTTGGCGACGGTGTTTCCGGGCGAATATGACGAGATTCTGGCACAGGCAAGCGAGCCGTCGGCAATCATGGCGCTCGAATCTGAAAAGCTCGGCGTGAATCATTTGGAAGCCGGAGGAATGCTGGCCAGGGCCTGGGGGCTGCCGGAAACATTAGTCAGGCCAATTGAGAATCATCATAGTTCAATGGTGACCAAAGGGGCCTCAACGTCTGTGCGCCTTTCGGAAATAGTTTCATTTGCTGATCGCCTGTATCCGGTAGTGATGACCGCATCGGAGGAAAACTCGGAAGACACAGCAGAGAGGCTATTCGGAGAACATGCCGAGAAGTTCGGCGTCAAGCCGGAATTTGTCGCCGGGCTGATTGAAGACGGCCGGGCGCTGATTGTAGAAACAGCGGCTGAACTCAACGCAAATATTATTGCCAAAGAAGTCGAGGTTTCGGTACTGAGCGGATATGTAAGCGAATCGCACAGTGAACTCACGCGGGCTAAAAGTGAGCTGACTGAATTAAGAAGAAAATTCGATGAAATGAAAACGGGCAGAAACAGGGATATTTTAAATAACAACGGAACCCAAAATACTCGATTATTTATCCCGCTAAATGAGGTCCCGGATTTAGGCCTGAAATATATAAGACGCTATCGCGAAGTGTCTCTGCAGCAAAAAATTCTTGAATTCCTGCTGCCCCAGTATGAACAGGCAAAAATTCAAGAGGCAAAAGACACCCCCACTGTTCAGGTGCTGGACAAAGCAGTCACACCCGTTAAGCGCAAAAAACCAAAACGAACAATTATGGTTCTGTTGGCAGGTTTGCTAAGCATGGTTTTCAGTGTCACAGGTGTTTTCTTTGTTGAATATATCAGGCATCTTGAAGCAAACCAGCAAGAAGATTACCGAAAGGTTGAGAACATTTTGCAAAGTCTTAGAAGCGACGTTCGGAAATTGCTGAGGAGAAAAGATTAGGTGCAATTCTTCCCAATATGTCATTCCGACCGAAGGAGGGAATCTGTCCTGCACGATTCTAAATTATGTTCAAAATAGATTCGCATACATTGGGGAAAATCAGATTTCTCACTACGTTCGAAATGACATGATGGGTTACTTCATCTCTTTTTCGCCAACGCCGGAAAATTAAACAACGAAGTAACTTCCCCATGAACCAAACCTCTCTATCCAACCAGGCCCTCATATTAATCGCAGGCAAAATATCCGCATTTGCGTTTTCATTTTTTGTTCCGATTGCACTCGTTAGGCTTTACTCCCAGGAACAATACGGCTTATTTCAGCAGGTGCTATTAATCTTCAACACATTTTTTGCCGTCCTGCAATTAGGAATGGTCAATAGCCTGCTTTATTTCTACCCTCGGGATCTTGAAAAACGGCAAGCGCTTTTAAGCCAGACTTTTTTCTTTCTTCTCGCTGCAGGAATTTTATTTGGAATCAGCCTCTTCATTTTTCAGAATCAAATCGCCGACTATTTTAACAATCCAAAGCTTAAGCCAATCCTGCCATTATTGGGAATTTACCTTCTGCTAATGTTGGTTTCATCCTTCCTGGAAATTTTGTTTATCGTCGAAGGAAATGCCCTGAAGGCATCTGCGCTGATTTTCTTTACCGGATTTCTTAGATTTTGTTTTTTAATAGGAGCATCACTTATTCTGCGCGACGTGTTTGTCTTACTTTCCGCGCTCACTGGAATTGCCGTTTTAAGAGTCACTATCCTAATTTTTTATTTGTCCAAAAATTACAATCTGTCATTCGGCAATTTCAATAGAGACTATTTTTTGAGTCAATTAAAATACAGCCTGCCGTTTGGGCTGGCGGGCATTTTCGTTATCCTTACGACCACAATCGACAAGTATTTTATTTCCTATTTTTATGACTCAGAAGTTTATGCAATTTATGCGATCGGGTGTTTTCAAGTGCCGATTGTTGCTTTAATATTTGACCCGGTCATTCATATTATTCTGCCAAGGATTTCCAAACTGCACAAGGAATCGGATATTTCCAAAATGCACAATCTCTGGCAAAAAGCTGCAAGTAAATTGAGTCTCCTCGGTTTTCCACTTTTTGTTTTGTGTTTTATTCTCGCGAATCAGATCGTTGTCTTCTTGTTTACAGAAAACTACAAAGACAGCGTTCCAATCTTTATGATCTATTTACTGCTGCTGCCGCGTCAAACGACCAATTACGGTGTCATTTTAAGAGCATACGGGGAGACAAAATATATTTCGAAAACCTGCTTTGCAAGTTTAGCGGTGGCGGCTACTTTAATGCTCCCGTCAATAAAAGCGTTTGGCATCAGCGGGCCGCCAATGGTTGTCGTGTTTTCACTGTACTTGACGGCATACCTTCAACTCTCGAAAACGAGAAAACTTTTGAAAGTCAACTGGTTGAAACTGCTTCCGTGGAATGACTTTCTAAGAAATTTTGCGGCCGCAGCACTCATCGGCTTAATCGTTTATTATGCAATCTCGTCTATTTCGCTCTCTCCTTTGTTTAGCATCCTCCTTTCTTCATTACTCTTCTTTACAATTTACATTACCGTCGCTTGTCGTTGCCAATTTCTGGCTGATAACGACAAAAAAATAGTCGCCGATTTTTTATCAAAGGCTTGGATAAAATTATCTCCTAGCAGTTAATTGGATAATCATGAATCAAGATATCTCATACATTTGTACCACCTGCCGAACCTTGCTAAAAAAGCAAGATGCTCATCTAACCTGTGAGGATTGTGAAAAACAGTGGGCTATCATCGACGACATTCCGCAATTTACGGAAGAGCACAATTATTGGGGTGAGATCTCCCAAGATTTAATGCACCAGATAAACAAGCAAATTCAAAAAGAAAATTGGAAGGATGTACTTAAGAGAACGCTCGGTGAAAACAATCAAGAACAAACTTATGATTTTATCACCGATTTAAATCGGGCAAATTGGCATTTGTTTTTACCCCTGCCAGCCAACGCCCACGTTCTTGACATTGGCTGCGGATTGGGAACTATCTCGCATTCTCTTTCGAGTCACTACGAAAAGATCGTCTCAATCGAAACTGTGCCGGAACGGCTTTTTTTTAGTAAAACGCGCTTTCAACAGGAGAACATCAAAAACATCGAATTGGCGCGCGCCAATTTGCTTGATTTGCCGTTTCCAGAGAACAGTTTTGATTTGGTGGTGATGAACGGTGTTTTGGAATGGGTCGGAGTTTCGGATCAAAATAAAAAGCCGCGGGACCTGCAACTGATGGCCCTTCAAAACATTCGCCGCGTTATTAAAAACACCGGAACTCTTTATATCGGCATCGAAAACAGAATTGGTTACAGTTACTTTCTGGGCCGGGTCGACCACAGCTACTTAAAATATACCTCCCTCCTGCCGCGCTCGATTGCTAATCTTCACACTCGCAGGAAAAAGAATGAAGATTATAGAACCTACACTTACTCCTATTCAGGTTATCAAAAGTTGCTGAAGCAAGCCGGTTTTCAAAAAACCAAATTTTATTGTCCATTCCCGGGATATAACAAACCGAATCTGATTTTTGAATTAAAGAAGAATACTATCAACTATTTTATAAATCACTTTATTGTGTCAAGATACTTCAAAAAAAAAGTTCTTTCTTTCCTAACAAAAGCTTTATCAAACCTGGGTTTGTTTAAATATATTGTCGGAGACTTTATCATCTTTACACAGAAAAACGACCCAACCCCAGACAATAAAATCATTAACTATATCAAAAACAACTGGACAAAATTAAATCTTAAAACAAAACATCTAAAAGATATAAGTCTTTTGGGGCATAATTATGCTTCCGGAATATCTTTTCTATTACTTCATAAAAATCAATCATTGTTTCATATCAAGTTAAGCTCAATAATAGACAATGATAATACCTTAAAACAAGAATATGAGAATCTAAAAGTTATCAAAAATCAAATAGGCGTACAATTAAAAAACTCAATCATTAACTTCTTACTAATCGATGAGTTTGATGGTTTTCAAATATTAATCCAAAACACCCTACCTGGCATCCGGTTAGATGAACTGTTTAATGCATGTAAGCATCCACACAAAGAGAAAGAACGAGAAATTTGGTTTCATAAATTAGATTTAGTTAAGACTTTTTTAATAAAATTTCACCGATCAGTTCAAAATGGATATTTTAATTTCACCCCCGATGAACTTGAACTCAAAATAACTAAACCTTTTAAACAATTTTTTGATAATAGTAATGAGAAGACTCTAACAAATGAAATGGAAAAGATCTTTCATCAAGCAAGAAGCCTAAATGATTTATCTATTCCGAAAATTCCGCAACATGGTGATTTTTGTGCCTGTAATATTCTAATGGACAAAGAACATGTTCAGGTTATCGATTGGGAAAATTATACACTTACTTACTTACCATTATTTGATCTTTTTCATATTCTAACAACTTCATTGATGCCTTTTCTACGGGTGAAAGAAATAAGGACGC
>JADFNA010000391.1 GCA_022563625.1 Candidatus Zixiibacteriota bacterium | reverse complement strand
ACCGACAAGCGAATTGTCGACCACTATGAACGCTACTACCAGGAGATTCTGGCCGGCGCTCCTGTGACAGTCGGGTAAGTAGTGACGGCTACCAATGGCATCTAATAAACCAACGAAACTTGATGCGCTGGCGATTGCCGCGCACCGCGATGATATTGAAATCACCTGTGGCGGGTTGATGATAAAACTGCATGATTTGGGCCACACAACCGGCGCGCTTGATCTGACACAGGGAGAAATGGGGACATTAGGCGACGAAGAAGACCGCGCGCGTGAGGCCGGCGCCGCAGCCGAAATAATGGGGCTGTCCTACCGGGGGAATCTGGCCTTCCCCGATGCCGCAATCGAATACGACCGGCCCAGCCGAATCAAAATCGCGCAGGTCCTGCGCGACACACGCCCGGAACTGGTTATCCTTCCTTACTGGCAGCAACGCCATCCGGACCATCTGACCGCACATTTGCTCGGCTTTGACGCATGTTTTCTGGCTGGACTCAAAAAACTGGACGAACTCAGCGGAGAGCCGCATCGACCGCGCAAGATTATTTATTGCTCTTCATTTCGTGACATCAAACACAGTTTCTATGTAGATATCACCGAGCAGAAAGAACGCAAAGACAGGGCAGTCTCCTGTTATAAAAGCCAGTTCGCCCAGGGCGAAGCCTCAAGAAACATTTTCGCCCCGGGCCACAACATCCATGAATACATGGAACACACCCAGCGCTATTACGGCCAGCGGGTGGGTGTGACCTATGCCGAGGTGTTTTCAATCAAAGAAAACATCTTGATAGATAATCCGCTCACTATGCCCGTCAAGTCGATCTGATTTCATCCATGACTGACAGTACCGAAATAGTGCGCCACTTTCTGGCTACATTGGGGTATCGGTTGAACTTGATCTTGCAAAACGCTCCCGATACGTTTGCCGATTATTCCGCCGGCAGCGGAGTGCGCACTCCGCTGGAAATCCTGCGACATATGAGTGACTTGATGGCCGCCACAATTTCGCGCTACGGGATTGAGCGCGCCGCTACTCCGGAAATTCCCTGGAAAGCAGAGCGGGGCAGGTTTTTCGGGAGACTGCAACAACTCGATGATATTCTGAAAGATTCAAATCGAATCACCGAGGAGCCGATTGAGCGGCTCTTGCAAGGGCCTCTGGCCGACGCAATGACGCATGTCGGACAACTGGCCCTGCTGTCACGCATGGCGGGTGCGCCGCTGGAGGCCGAATCTTATATCAAATCTGACATTCAGACCGGGAAATTTGAGCTATGAACACCGTCAGTTGCGCCGGTTTGTCAGTTAGCGCTTGATATTTTGAAAAGCCTGATTATCTTGAATTGTGAGCATGTTACTTGAGTAAACCGAAGAGGAGGAAAACAATGACAACAGCAGTAGCGACAGATGTCGGGCGGGAGATTAAGACGCTCGAAGAAGAGTTGCTAAAAACCAAACAGAAACTGGTTGAGTTGCGTAAAGCGCGCTCCGGTGAAGTGGTTGAAGATTTTGAACTGACTCGCGGCGATGGATCAAAGGTGCGTATCTCCGAACTGTTCGGTAACAGCGACGACTTGATACTGGTTCATAACATGGGTAAATCGTGCGCCTTTTGTACGCTGTGGGCCGACGGGTTCACTGGCGTCTATCAGCATTTGGAAAACCGCGCCGGGTTCGCGCTGGTTTCCGCTGACAAGCACACTGTCATGAAAGACTTTACCGAAGGGCGCGGCTGGAAATTCACCTGTGTATCCGGCGCCGATTCAGAGTTCACCGGCAAAATGGGCTTCCTGAGCGACAAGGGGGAACCGTGGCCGGGTGTTTCGAGTTTCAAAAAGAATGCAGACGGAAAAATCATGCGCGTGTCGCACACCTGGTTCGGACCCGGCGATGATTTTTGCGCAACCTGGCATCTGCTTGACCTGCTGGCCGACGGCGCCAACAAATGGGAGCCGAAGTATAGTTATTAAAGAGTGATCATTAATTTCACAATGCCGTCGCATTTTGCCGAAACCTGTAGGGGCGGGGTTTACCCCGCCCTTTTTGTATTCGCCTCGCGACACTATCGCTTTGCCTTGTATGCGCCACTCTCGAAATCCGTGGGGGCGCCGCATGGGGCCTGTTGAAAAGGTCATATCTGAATTATCTCGAGGCGAGAATATTGTGCTCCCTACCGCTTGCGGTGGGACAGTTGGAATCCTCAGTATGGTCAGCCAAACCCACCGCAAGTGGTTGGCCGGCCGCAAAGACGACGAGAGACATTTTCAACACGCCATGTAAGGTGGGCCACCGTCCGAATCGATGTTGTTTGTGTAGTGTTAATGTTCCAATTCAAGCGGCTCGAGGCTGTCAAGGTCCCATGCAGTATCGGATTGTGGGGAATTGGGTTCGTTTTCCTTATTTACATTCGCGGCCTGGTTCCCTTTCCCTGTTTCATCCCCTGTCTGGTGGGTTTGTAGTTGTTTGAGGATTTTTAAGGCGCGCATGACGCGCAGGTCATTGCGCATTTCATAGCGCATGAGGTCGAGTGAGAATGAGCCGGTGGGGATTGAATGAGCGGCGAGACGCGCGGAAAGTTCTTGTGGATCATGCTGAGTGTAATCGCAATCAGGATTTTTGGAACGTTCATATGGAAGAATTGTGTTCTTGAGTAAGTCTGCGCGCATATTCAACTCGTTATTTAATTGAGCGGTTTCGGCATGTATGGCGCGCCGCTGTCGCCAGAGACAATTGGTGATATCCTGAACCAGTTGAAAT
>JADFNA010000390.1 GCA_022563625.1 Candidatus Zixiibacteriota bacterium | reverse complement strand
CGGACCTCATCCGGGTTTGTCGCGCGAGACACAAAGCAACCTATTTTCCGCTCGCTCAGAATGCCGATCACATCAGTTAAGTAGTACTCTCCCTGTGAGTTATCATCTTTGACACTGTCCAGAGCGGAAAATAACGGGCGAGAGTCAAAAACAAAAATCCCGCTGTTAATCTCATTGATTTCGCGCTCATCATCCGTGGCTTCACGATGCTCGACAATTTTCAGCATTCTGTCCGTCTGGCCCTCGCGGACAATCCGCCCATAGCCGGTCGGATTGGAAAACTCGGCGCTCAGACAGGTTGCGCCTGCGTCATTTTTCTCATGCAGAGTGAACAGAGACAACAGGCTCCGGGGTGAAATACAGGGCACATCGCAGGCGGCCACCAAAACCGAGCCGTCAAAATCCGCCAGCGCATCACGGGCCATCATAACCGCATGCCCCGTGCCCAGCCGCTCATTTTGCCAGGCGATCTGGATCTTCAACTCAGGAAAAGTTTTCGATAGATGCTCCTCCACCTGCTGGCCCTGATGCCCGACAATAACCACAATCCTCTCCAACCCGAGACCGGCGTATTTTTCTATGACATTATCTATCAATGGCTTACCAAAAAACTGATGCATCGCCTTGGCCAACTCGGACTTCATTCGTTTGCCCTGGCCGGCGGCCAGAACAATCGCGGCGCGTCGAGTTTTCATCTTTTGCTCTTAAATTGTGAGTGAGAAGAATGTGTGGAAATCAGGAGGATGACTCTATATCCGCGGCCAGAGCGATCTCGCTGGCAAATTCGGTGTTGGCTTTTTCCGGGCCGATTTTGACTATCCGGTTGTCTTCGTTGACATACACCAGCGACGGCGTAAAGCTGTCGGCTTCGGATTCGGTGAATCCCGCATAGGCCATAATAATAATCAGATCGCCAACCGAAACCTTATGCGCCGCGGCGCCGTTGACACAGATTTCGCCTGAATCCGCCCGGCCGCGGATGATATATGTGTCAAATCGCTCACCATTGTTGATATTACCGACTGTTATCCGCTCATATTCGCGCAAATTGGCGGCCTTCATCAGCGTTTCATCAATTGTCAACGACCCGACATAATCAAGATTCGCCTCAGTCACCCTGGCGCGGTGTATTTTGCTTTTGCAGAGTGTGATTATCATAACATAAGCTCGGGTCTGTCTACCAGGAACTGACGGGACCCACCCGGCGCTACCGGGAGAGCGGCCCGAATATAGCGATTTGCCCGCCTCTGGCAAGACAGCCGCCCAAAATATAAAACAATTTAGCCGTATCGCGGGTTGCATTTGCCGGAAATATTTCTCGCAAACAGAATGCGAAGTCACGCCCTAGAGGCGGATATTGTCAATCAGCCGCACCCCGTGGACTCTTGCCGCTAATAAGATCACGGCGCCTTTTCGGGCGCGAGTCATGGGCCTCAGGCTTTCGCAGTCAGTGATGGCAATGTAATCGAATTTGACAGTATTGCAGCTCCGTCTGGCCTCGCGGCGAATAAGATTCTTGAGATTGGCGGAGTTTTTTTCTCCAGCCCGGAACGCGCGCCGGGCGGCTGTCAATCCACGATATAAACAAGCCGCTTCGCCGCGTTGAGATTCCGTGAAATAGCTGTTACGGCTGGAAAGCGCGAGTCCATCAGGCTCGCGCACAGTGGGGGCGACAATGATTTTAATCGGATAACCCATATCGGCCGCCATTTTCTTAAGTACCACAGCCTGCTGAAAGTCCTTTTGCCCAAAAACCGCCACATCCGGCCAGCAGATATTAAACAGCTTGGCGACAACTGTCGTCACGCCGCGAAAATGTCCCGGCCGAAATTTGCCTTCCAGCGTTAGGCTCAGTTTTTCGACATCGACATATGTCTCGTAACCCGGCGGGTATATCTCTTTGGCGCCCGGCATGAACACCAGATCAACTCCCCGCTGGCGCAGGAGTCTCAGATCACGTCTGGTATTTCTTGGATACGACCTCAAATCCTCTCTCGGCCCAAACTGTGCGCGATTGACAAAGATCGAGACCACGACCTTATCAGCGGCTTTACACGCGCTGTCAACCAGCGCCAGATGACCCTCATGCAAAAACCCCATAGTCGGGACGAGCGCCAGGGTTTCGCCGGAGGCGATAATCCGCCGCGCATTTGCGGACATCTGTCTGGCGGTCTTGATCGTGCGCATGAGAGAAATATGGCGCCAAATACGCGTATGGCAAACACACCGTAGGGCAGAATCCCCTGTGGTTCTGCCATTTCAAGAAAACCGGTTGGTCCGGGGCACGGGGATTCTGATCAATGGGGCCTGTTGGAACTCAGCGGCAATTTGCAGTATATTCCCCGAGGCGATTTGAGCTGCTGTCTTTTTGTAGACAGTGGCGGCCCATCTGCCACGACAAGGATATATAACGATGTCTAAAGAAGTCGGCCGCAACCAACCCTGTCCTTGCGGCAGCGGGAAAAAGTATAAACACTGCTGCTGGGGAACTGACGCTCAATCCAAGTCAAAAAATCGTAACTTGCTTGTGTTTGGCGGGGCGCTTCTTGCGGGGTTGATAGTCGTTTTCGTGATCATGTCGGATGATGAATCCCCTTCGGATTTCCAATCTACTCAGCCTGGCCAGACGCCGGCCGGCAAGGTTTGGTCTGACGAGCACGGCCATTGGAATGATGCTCCTGGAACAGCGCCGCTTTCATTCCCCAGTGTGCTGCCGCTTGGAGATTCTACACTCCTTACCCCCCAGCCGCCCGATGCG
>JADFNA010000389.1 GCA_022563625.1 Candidatus Zixiibacteriota bacterium | reverse complement strand
AAGCCAATCTCACAATCAAAACAGAATCCCTTGATTCAAACACCAGACACAACTATTCTTGAGACATGCCCAAACTCCGACACTACGACCACCTCGGCACAGCACGTTTCGTCACCGTTTCCTGCCGGGTGCCCCACCGCTTGCGGTGGGATTAGTGCAAATCTGAACGAAAAGCCAATCTCACAATCAAAACAGAATCCCTTGATTCAAACACCAGACACAACTATTCTTGAGACATGCCCAAACTCCGACACTACGACCACCTCGGCACAGCACGTTTCGTCACCGTTTCCTGCCGACACAGGAGACAACTTCTCACAGACCCTGAGCGCATCCGCATTCTTCTTGAGGAACTGGATAATTCGCGCAGAAAACATGGACTATTGATTTACGGATACGTCGTTATGCCGGAACATTTCCATCTGGTTTGTCTTCCACCGGATGATCTCAAATTGGGCGCCGTTATCGGTGAAATCAAATCCAAAACAGCGCGTAGAATCTTCAAGATGATTCGAGAAAGCGGTTCGCATATTCCTCAAGCTCTCAATATTGTCAAAGACGGTTTATTGAGGCCCGCCTTTTGGCAGCCAAGGTGTTATGACCATAACTGCCGCACGACAGATACAACTCTGGAGAAGATAAACTATTGCCACAACAATCCGGTAAAACGAGGACTGGCGTCAACGCCAGAAGATTGGCCCTGGTCAAGCGCCGCTTGGTACGCCGGTGATCGGGATGTACCGTTTGTGATTGATACGATTGGCGCGGAAATTGAGATGGTGAACTAATCCCACCGCAAGCGGTGGGGCACCCGTGCCGCACTAGACTCAGGAGGTAAAATGGATATACAATCGTTGTTCATCGGCGTGTTAACCGGAATTGTGGGAACATATATTGTTTACCGGCTCAGAGTAATGCCGGAAGAACAAAGCCGTTCCTACTTCAAAGGTTGGGTTGATCGCCACCAAGCCAAACCGCTCCTCCCTCGGTATTGGAAACATGGCAATTACCTATGCTACGAAGATCCGGTCGAACAACAAATGCTACGGGTCCTATGGAATAGTCCCGGCGGCACATACGAAGATAGACTTGAGCAAGGACTCCCTCCGGGATACACTCATTCGCGAGTACAATATGCGATATCAAACAAAGAGCTGGAAATCCTAAACGACTCGGCGGAAAAAGAGTGGCGCGGATTATATGACACTGACGATGTCACAAGACACCCCTGGTCTCCTAGCGTAAGAGACGTAAGAACGCTCCTTGAAATGGAGTTCGAAACTGTCGTAATCGAACAATACTACCGCGTCAGGAATCTTCAGCTTCTCAGGAACCGGCTTGGAAGATTGGTGAAAGTTAAATGGGATCGCATGCTGCATGACAATGAGTAAGTTGGTTCGGGTGCCCCACCGCTTGCGGTGGGATCACTAAAATATCTCTTACACGATTCGATTTGCCTCCCCCCAACAATTTCCGTACATAGCTTCGGCTATGGGTAAAACTTCTTCCAAAATTAAAACGAAGCCCGCCGCTTCCGGGCATGCCGGGTATTCCGAGCGCCAGACTATATTGTCCGGGATGCAGCCTACCGGGGCTTTGCATATTGGCAATCTTGAAGGCGCCCTGAAAAACTGGATCGCCCTGCAGGACGACTATGACATGTTCTGCTGTATTGTGGACTGGCATTCACTGACAGCCGAATACGCAAATACAACTGAACTCAAGGCGAAAATTTTTCACATGGCCGTTGACTGGCTGGCTTCCGGCTTGGACCCGGACAAATGCGCGATTTTTATCCAATCCGAAATCAAAGAGCACGCCGAGATGCATTTGCTGCTTTCCTTGCTGATTTCAGTCCGGACCCTGACCCGCCTGCCAACCTATGAGGAAAAAAAGGACGAGCAGGGGCTGGACAGCTATGGATTTCTGGGCTACCCGGTTTTGCAGGCGGCGGATATTGTTGTCTATGGCGCGCATAAGGTGCCGGTCGGCAAAGACCAATCCAAACATATCTGGCTGGCCAATGATCTGGCCAGGCGCTTCAATCACTATTTCGGCCCGACTCTGGTTGAGCCTGAAATCCTGCTGACAAAAATGCCGCTAATCCCCGGGACCGACGGCAAGAAAATGTCCAAATCCGCCGGGAATTATATCGCGCTGGCTGACAGTGAAGAGGACACGACCGCCAAACTCAAGCGCATGTTCACCGACCCCAAGAAACTCAGAAAAAACGACCCCGGCCGCCCGGAGATTTGCCCGCTGTATAAGCTGCATGAGGCCTACTCGACCGCCGACAATATCACCGAGACTATTGTCCCGCAATGCAAAAGCGGCGAGCTGGGCTGCGTGGAATGTAAAGGCCGTCTGATCGCCAATCTGAATCAGTCCCTGGCGCCCCTGCGTGAGAAAAGGGTTGAACTGCTGGCGAAGCCTGATTATATCTGGGATATACTGGCTAAAGGGGCTACCTTAGCCAGAGAGCGGGCCTGCCTGGTGATGGAAAATGTGCGGCGGGCCATGAAAACAAATTACCGGGATTGAGTGTACAATATATAGAGCTATGAATGATCCAGCGACAATGACATCCACGAAAGCTGCCGACACCTCGGAGACCCCCACGCGAGAAAAAGTAACCGCCGCCGAGGACACACCGCTCTGCTTCGAGGTTGTGAGGCAGCGACCGCTCGGCGGCGGCACGGGAGACCGTCTCGGCCATGACAGCAGCTTCGGCACCGACCGCTGGACCGGCGAGGAAGGACGGC
>JADFNA010000388.1 GCA_022563625.1 Candidatus Zixiibacteriota bacterium | reverse complement strand
TGCCGCATCATTGGAAACACGGGCATACCCCGCCGTATTTGCCGGGTGTGCCGCGGCTCTTGCATTCGGTGTATTTGTTTGGTTTGCGCGCAAAGCGGTGTCTCGATTCGTTGGCGGAGCGTTGTTCAAAACTGCGCTGCTGGGATTGGTGGTTGTGTCACTCGGTTATGAGTCCTACTGGAACGTCAGGGGGCTGTGGACGACGACGCATAATATGCAGAGGAGCTCCAGAGATTTAGGCGATTTGATTGAAGGCGAGGCGGTTTTCACCGGGCCGTATGCGCCGACATTTACGATTGACAACCGTCACAAGCTTGTGATCTACTCATTTGGACTCGCCGAAAAGGAACCTGAATTGTTTCAGAAATTTCCAATTACGCATGTAGCTGCGAATATAAGTGATCTTGCCGTGGCTCGCCGTGAGTTTACGGAACTTGTGAATGACAGGGACCTGGTGCGCTGGCTGATACGGAATTTCGTCGTTGGAGTCAGTCAACTTGCGCGAGATACGCTAAACCGGCGCCGGGGAATCAGAGACATTATAGACGGCGCAATGGGACGCGGTGACTATGCCGCGGCGCTCGACATTGCACAGGAATTTGTCTCGGAACATCCGGAAAACCGCGAAGGGCGGCATTATCTGCATCAGGTACAGTTATCTGCGAAACGTTACATTCTTGCTCTCGAAACAGCGCGCGAAATGGTTAGATTGGACGCGACAGATTTCAACGCTTACCTGACACTGGCAAGGATATGCCTCATGCTCGATGGCGACGGCGCCAACCCGGACTTAGGCGCTGAGGGTGAGCGCAGTTTGCAGCGCGCGATAGAGTTGAACCCCACCGGGGAAGATGTTATTCGCCAGAGTGTTGAGATGAAGCGTTAGCCAGAAAAATTCTTCGGGAAATCAAGCGAGCGCCAGCGCCTGGCGCCCAGAACGCCGATTGTTATACTACTCTTCAATACGCTAACCGGTTTTCACCAGCTTGCTCAATTCTTCTGGAGTGGTTTGTCTAAATGAATTCTTGTAGCCGTAGTAAATAGCGATACCGTAGAAAAGTACGTCCATGGGATTAAATGAATCGATCATGAAGTCTATGATGGCGTTCCAGTCGAACAGTGAGACCACTTCTGTCAAAGGCATATTCTGCGCATTCGAGATAAGAACGTAGAAGGTGAACAGGTTGCCAGCCAGACAACCCAGGAGAGCGCAGCCAGCGCCGACAACGCCGAAAGTTTTGTCAACTCCCCCGCCCAGCTTGCGAACGGTTATTCCGACCAGAAAACCGACGCCGATAGCCATCCATCCAATCTGATAACCTGTCAGCGCCGTGATTGCCGCCCAGCCGATGGCGCCCAATGCCGCCGCCGCGAGTCCGCCAACTATACCCATTCCCAGGTTTTGATTGTCTCGGACCTCCTGCATGAATCTGCGCATTTTCGCAGGATCTACTTCCAAAACTGCATCCGGCTTTGAGGCGCCTGTGGAAGCAGCTTGCTTCAGTTTGTCAACATCGCTTTTCTCACCATTGTACATTTTCCTGTCTCCCGCAACCGCCTGCTAATCGTGATCAGTGAAAGGCCCCGCCGTTTGTGACCCTGTATGAAACTCACCGACAATAAATAATCTAAAGATAAAGTGGAGTGTCAACTTATTTTTTTGCCGGTGAAAAGGAAAGCTGTCAGAACAGAACTTCCGAAAAGCGCCAGCGCACCGGCTTGATGCGCAGCCGCCAGAGTGAGAGGGACGGCGTAAATCAAGGTCAGGACCCCCAGTATGAACTGCAATACAACTGCGATTGCCAGACAATGTATGCCGAGCCGTTGATCTGTTGTGAGCCGAAATCGTCTGGCATAGAACCAGAGTGAAAGAATTCCGAGGACAACCAGCCAGCCGAGCGCACGGTGAATGAACTGTACGGTGAATACATCCTCAACCGCGGAGCGCCAGAATGGTCCATTGAAAATCAGGTCCGTTGGTATGAGCTGCCCGTTCATAAGCGGAAAGGTGTTGAGTACGAATCCGGCTTTCAAGCCCGCGGTGAATGCGCCGTAAATGATTTGCAAGGAGATCAGCCCCAGCGCAAGCCACGAAAGCGCTTTAAGTCCTGGCGCTTGAAGGCGCGTTTGTTCGACTCCGCGCAGAAGCAGTATGATCCACAGTGTTGCGCCGAATAGAAAAAACGCAAGCGCCAGATGCGCCGCCAGGCGGTAGTGGCTGACGAACGGATTATCCACCAGGCCGCTGGTAACCAAGTACCAGCCAAGCAAGCCCTGCAGGCCGCCGAGAACAAACAGAAAGGCGAACTTCCTGTTGTACCCGGCAGGCACTTTTTTCTTTATCCAGAAATACAGCCAGGGGACAAGGAATATGACACCGATCAATCTGCCAAGCAGGCGGTGTGTGTATTCCCACCAGAAGATTGACTTGAACTCCGACAGTGTCATCGAGGAGTTGAGTTTTTGGTATTCGGGAAACCGCTTATACATGTCAAACTTTTCGCTCCAATCATCGTGCGTGATTGGCGGAAGAGTCCCGAGCAGCGGCTTCCATTCCACCATTGAAAGCCCCGAATGCGTCAAGCGCGTGACGCCGCCGACAGTGACCATAGCTGCAATTGTCACGAGAACGATCGAGAGCCAGATGATGAGGGTGCGGTGATTGCGCATGATGTTTCGCACATCCGTATGCGTCAAGCGAGAGGACTATTCTGAAGAGGGCCGGGGTTTTTCGTCAATTTCAAGTGAGGCGCGGTAGTCTATCAACCAG
>JADFNA010000387.1 GCA_022563625.1 Candidatus Zixiibacteriota bacterium | reverse complement strand
ATGATTAAGTGACGCTCATCGTTGGACGATAACAGTTTCAGGCGCTAAATCACGCCAGAGGATAAAACATGTTCGGTAACAGGAAAAAAAGTACGGTGGGTCTGGATATCGGGGCCAATACGGTAAAATTGGTCAAGCTTGACCATACCAAGACCGGATACTTTTTGTCCGGACTGGGGATGCGGGAGTTTCCGGCCGAAGCAATTGTCTCAGACGAAATCCGTGACCGTGATGCCGTGATTTTTAACATTCAGGCGCTCATTGACCAGGTTGACCCGAAGATAAAAGATGTCCATGTATCAATCTCCGGGCATGGTGTTATCACAGATAAATTTACTATTGACCGCAAGGCCGGGGCCGAAGCCGAGCAGGCGATCATCTTTGAAACCGAACAGCGGGCGCCGTTTGATATTGATGATGTCACCATTGACTATCATATTTCGCAAAACGACGAACAGCAAAACACCATGGATGTATTGATGGTTGCGGCCCGCAATGAGTTTCTGGACGGGTTTATCGAATTAGTAGAAGAGTGCGACCTGCGTCCGACATTGGTTGATATTGACGCTTTTGCCGCCCTGAACGCATACGAGTATAACTACGACATCGACCCCGAGCGCACCACGGCGATTGTGAATGTCGGACATGATGTCACTAATATATGCTATTTGCTGGACGGCGCTCTGCACTCGACACGCGATGTTTCATCCGGCGTACGTGAGATTTTCAATTCTATCCAAAAAGAGTTCCGTCTTAATCTTGAATTGTCAACCAAGGCCATCAAAGGCGAACTGGGCGAGTCGATAGACCAGGATATGCTAAAGGCGACGATTGTGTCAGCTTCGGATGAACTAATTAGCGGCATTGAGCAGGCGTTTACATACTTCAAGGCGCAGTCCAAGGCCCCGCAAATCGACTGGATTGTCCTCTCCGGCGGCGGCGCGCTGGTGCCTTATCTGGCCGAGCATATTCAGGCCAAACTCGCCGTGCCGATTGAGATGCTTAATCCACTGCGCAGCATCGAATATGATCCGCAGATGTATGAATACCTGCAGCCGGAAAAGATCGCCCCGATGCTTGCGGTCCCAATTGGCCTGGCGCTTAGGAAGGTGAAGAAGAAATCATGATGGTTCAAATAAATCTTCTCCCGAAGCGCTTGCGTAAGAGTTCCCGTCGATTCGAAGTCGGCAAGCCGGAACTGTTCACGATTGTGGCTGCCGTTGTTCTTATCCTGGCCATGGTTGGCCTGACCTGGACCCAAAACGGCCGCCTGGCGTCTTTGAACGATGATATTCAAGAAGCCCAGAGACGAGCAACTTTGCTGAATAAGGACATTCAGTTAGTTGACGCGCTGATGGACATGAAAATCAAGATCGCCGAGCGCATGCAGGCGGTTGAAAGGCTTGACCGGCATCGCAGCGCCTGGGTGCGAATCCTGGAAGATATCACACGCCGCGTGCCTGATTTTGTCTGGCTGACATCATTTGCTGAAGTAGACACGACAAGATCACGTGAGCGCGTTAAAAAACCAGTCGAGGCGACTGACACCATCACGATTGACGGACTTCCGATTCAGGAAGTGGAAATCGAAGGGTTTTCTTTCACACTCAATGCAGTTGCGGCGTTTATGATAAAGCTGATGCGTTCGAACTTTTTCGACCAGGTCGATCTCGTGTACGCCAGGGAGATGCAATTCGAAGAGCGGCAGGCGTTTAACTTCAAACTCCAGGGACGAATACATTATCTCTCCGATGATGAGTTGAAAGCTCTTTTGGCGACCGAACGGGAGCTCAAGCTTCTCTCAAAGAAATAGGACGTGTTTCGGCGCGCTGATACGGAGAAGAACGAGGAACGAAAGCTATGGACTTTAGAGACCCACGGGTTCAAAAGATATCACTGATCGTGATTTCGCTGATCGTCGTTGGATATTTCTGGAACGCGCGAGTTTACGCGCCCAATGCGCAAAAGATTGAGCAGAAAACCGCCGAGCGTGAGCAGTTAGTTACCAAGCTGAAAAGCGTTGAGATGAAGGCCAGATCGCTTGAAGAGTTGAAAATGGAGTACGGCGGGCTTCTGGAGCGTTATCATGAAATTGAAGCCCTGCTTCCTGAAGTCAAGCAGATTCCGTCGTTTCTGGTGCAATTACACACCGCCTCATCACTGTCCGGGTCGAAGATCACTATCATCGATTCGCAGAAGGTTGTGACAGAATCGTTCTATAATACGGTAATGCTGTATGTGGAGCTGACCGGCACCTACCATACTTTCGGCCAGTTCATCAGTTATATCGCGAATTTTCCGTTCATTACCAACGTCTCGGATATGACTATCAAGTCCCTCAGGATCAATCCGGGAGTCAAGAATGATAAGAATAATAGTAACGAGACGATGGTGGCAAAATTCAAATTGTCAATTTATTACGTCAGGCCCAGCAGCAGGCTCAGTGAACTTGTGTTCAGCCCGGGCATAGGGTCCGGCGTGGGAAAACAATAGGCGCAGCAATGAATACACTTATGTCCAGGACCATAACAGCTTCGTGTCTGGCCCTGCTGGGAGCAGGCGGCTTTGGAGCTTTGGCTGCAACTGATGCAACCGGCGCCAAAGTTAGTCCAGCCAGGCAAAGCGCCTCACTCACTCCAGTCCCGGTAATTTCCGCTCCGGTGGAAAAAACGCGAACGGCTGCAAAATCGGCTCTGGTGAGAAATATTGAACTTATTGAGGAGAAGGGCGGCGTGATTGTGCGCGTCCACCTCAGCGATATGATTGAGTTCACACATCA
>JADFNA010000386.1 GCA_022563625.1 Candidatus Zixiibacteriota bacterium | reverse complement strand
TTGGAATGCCAGATCTGATTGGTATCCACCCATGGCCGTGACTGAAAGAGTTCATAGGCGTTGTCCGCTTCGTATTCGTCGAGCTTGTCCAGCGCATCACGTTTGATTCTTACTGAGCTAATTCCATCAGTCGAATCAGCCGCCCAGTTTGCTGCTCTGCCGACACAAATCAACGTGCCGCCGGCTTTCACCCAGTTCTTGAGCGAGCTGAGACCGCTCTTTCCGATCAGGTTTTTCATCCCCGACCGCCCCATCCAGATCGACGGAATAACCAGCACGTTGTAGCGGTCCAAATCCAGTCCTCCAAGATTGGAGAGGTTCAACAGGGAATGTTTTATTTTAAGCTCCTGATCCAATTGATGCCAGAGAGAGCCATAACTGGTGAAACTCACTCCCGGACCACCGAACAGTCCAACACGGGGCAATTCGAGTCCGACAAAACTATCGGCGCCGAGATCGGAGCCGTCCTGAACCAGAGCGCTGCGCACACCGCTCACCGTAATTCCCAGTTCATCTGATATTTCAGACAAATAATTCTTGACCGACAAATCGTTGTATTTCTTGCGGATGACCAGTGATCCAGCCGCAAAGCGTTTCCCGTCCGCCGTGAACGGTTTTGTGGACGCCTGCACTTTGTAGCCTTTGGACAGCAATCTGAGCGCGGCGATTGGCGCCTTGTCGGATGTGTAGTCGATCACCCAGCCGTAGCGCGCTTCTTTATTCTCGACCCTGCCTGATGTCCTCGGAACCTCGCTGATAATTTCGGTCGATGCGTTAATCTTCCCGTCAGTCCAGAGCGCTCCGATGTCATACGCCAGCGGCAGTGACCAGGCGGAGAACTCATACAGACGCGAATTTCCGAACTTTTCCTGTTCACGGCGCTCCTCATCAAGAAACTTCTTGGTCATATGCGGATCAAATTCCAGCATGGCTTTGATAAGCGGCCGGAGCGGTTGATCAAGCGAGACAATGTAGCTCCCTGCGGGAATTGGTACATTGCTGACTTTCTTGCCGCGAATGTCCTGCGCTGAATTCGCTTTGCCGTCTGCGGTTACACGTTCGACTCTGACACCCAGGCCCAGCAATGTCCTGGCCAGGTGATCAGCGCGTGACGGATACGGCTTCGACGGCAGAATAAAGCGCTTCGGTGATTCCTTTTTGCCGGCTTCAATCGCATCCACTTTAATCTGATAAAACGATTTCAAAAGCGCCCTGCGATTGGTGGCGGTGGTGGCGAGGTTCGCAATTGAGATGACAAACTGATGATGTACCGCTTCGCGATAGGTGAGGATATAGCCGCCCCGCTGTCTGGTGGGCAGACCGTCGGTTCCGGACTGTTCATAGAGCAGTCCCACCGCGCCGATATACAGCGCCCAGGCTGAACCGTAACCGGGATACCATTCTTCATGCCACTCTTTAGTGTAATAATTCCAGCCGTATTCGTCAAAGGCGTCGGCGCTTTCTTTGCTGAATTTATTCCACCAGCCTTTGATTGTGTCAGGTATGTTTTTGTTAAGCGGTTCACGGGGCGGGTTGAACAGAAAGCTTGAATTGGCGCCCATTTCGTGAGCATCGACCAGCATTTGCGGGTTCCACTCCAAAATTGCCGCGACTTTGCCCTGTGTTTCAACATTCTCCAGCAGAATCCAGTCGCGGTTCAGATCGAACAAATAGTGATTGCCGCGCCCCCAGGGCCAGAATCCGCTGTGTTGCAGCGATTGCGCGTCGGTTGACGACACGTATGAATAATGCGACTGCAACATGGTCAGATAGCGCTCGCGTCCGTCGGGGTTTTCCGATGGATCAATGACAATGAACAGGGAATCGCGCAGCATTTTCGTGCGATCATCAATCCCTGCGGCCAGTTGATAGGCGACTTCCACCGACGCATCAGCTCCGGAAATTTCATCACCGTGAATGCTGTATGCCAGCCAAGCCACAGCCGGGGAGTTGTCAATGATGTTGTCAATATCCGCTCCGCTATAGGGTGAAACCGGATTGGCCAGTTTGCGCATGTTTTCTTTTTGCTGATCAAGCTTGGCCATGTTTGACTCAGAGCTTATCACCAGATACACCAACGGACGGTTTTCATAGGTGCGGCCGTATTCGAACAACCGGACGCGTGGAGTGGAGGCGGCCAGCTTTTCAAAGTAGGCGTGGATTTCATGCACACGAATCGGGCGGGCGCCTGGATCGCGCGGGACTGTCCCGGTTGGGACAGCGATTGAAGCGTCATAACGCCCGTTTTTGTAGAACGGCTGATTGTCGTCCGAGCGGCTTTCATAGCGCGGCGCCTGATAGGGTGGGAACGCCTGTCCAACCGTGGCTGCCAGCGCCAGGCCGGCCGCAGTCAGCGTGGCTGAGAGAATGATTCTGAGTAATGGGGTCTGCATGATGTCTCCTGAAGATAGATTGAATAATTTTTACGGGTTTTCGACTTTACAGCTGGCAGGCATGATGGGAGTGTATCGACCGGCCGCCGCTGTAAGATTGTCCAAGGTATGGATTTCGGCGCCGAAATCAAGGGGCCGCCGGAGGCGCGTCTTGGATTAATTATTAGGATGGCGGCAAAAATATTTGCCGCTGGCCGGGAACAATATATGCATATATACGTATATGCTTATGGATGTATAAGGAGGCGTCCGGCTCTATGTCCCCAAAGATTACGCAGAAAAAGACAGGGAAAAGCGCATTTGCCACACCGCCGTTCAGGGCGCTGGCGGACCCGACCCGGCTCAGGATATTGCTGATGCTCGAGGGCAAACCGCGCACCGTGGGCGAGATTGT
>JADFNA010000385.1 GCA_022563625.1 Candidatus Zixiibacteriota bacterium | reverse complement strand
AGAGCCTCTCTAACAGAAGAATGTTTCCGACTCTCGAACCACGTTGGCGCAAAAATGCAGGGGTGATAGAAGTAATCCTGTACTCGTCTCTGGTTTTTCCTTCAATGAGTTTATTATTATAGTGTATGAACTGATAACCTGACCAGTTTACGCCATCCCATGACACTTCAATACTTTCCCGGGGATTCAGCTTAGTTTTACTCGGGAGATGTGGAAAAAGGCTCACTGCTCCCTTGGGAACAAGAGGCCCCGATTGATGACCGCCAGTACCACCGACATCATTTTCAGAAAGAATCTTGAAGAATGCGTTCAATTTTGACTGAACCGGATCGATTATTGGTAAGTGCACTGACCAGGGCGTCGGCCAAGACTTTCAACACAGGTACTACTACGGAATTACCGAATTGTCTATATGCCTGAGTATCTGAAACAGGTATTTCAAAATCAGGTCTAAATTGGGTGAATCCCATCAAATTTGCACATTCGCGCGGCGTAAGCCTTCGAGGATTCTTGTTTTTCTGTGGAATCAAAATTTCTGACCCGTCTTTATGATACCGAGCGCTAAGAGTCCTCGCTATCCCCTTTCGGTCCGTGAGACCATACCCGAAGCCGTTTCCATTTCTGCGGTGCTTTTCAGCATAGTCTTGTAGATACTTCCAGAGGTGATCAGAAAGGGTGTATTTTGCTGGTACTCTTTTCTCGAGGATTGATCTAAATTCAGGCTTCTTCTTGGACTCAAATTTGGGAAACTGAAATAGAGTAAAGTCTCTAAAGCCTACAATGTAGATGCGTTCTCGATGCTGCGGCACAAAACAGTCTGCATCAATCACTTCGCTATAGACCGTATAACCGAGATCGCGCTGCAGTGTGTCCATGATAACTCTAAATGTCTCACCGTTATCGTGATTTCGGATATTCTTGACATTTTCGAGCAAGAACGCGTCCGGCCTTTTGTCTTTGAGAATGCGCCTGATTTCGAAGAAGAGTGTCCCCTGTGTTGGATCATCGAATCCATGAGGTCTCCCGAGAGAATTTTTCTTCGATACACCAGACAGCGAAAATGGTTGACAGGGAAACCCGGCGACAAGAATGTCATGATCCGGTATCTTGGAAGATGGGATTTCTTTGATATCGCCATGCGGAATCTCACCGAAGTTTGCTTCATAAGTTTGCCGGGCGAACTTATCCCATTCGGATGAGAAAACACATCTGCAGCCCGCCTCTTCAAATGCTATCCGCGTACCACCTATCCCGGCGAACAAGTCAATAAATTTCAAGCCCTTGGTCTTTTTTATCATGATCAACTGAAATACGCTTCTCTGCGCCGCCTGTCAATCACTTTTGTCCATTCACTCGCATTTTCACTGACGTGATCTGTCAGTGTGGGCGGTGTATTCTGCGTGCGGGGGTCGGAATGGCCGGGTGCGGCTCTCAAAATCGGGTCAGAATAGAGGGAAATCATGGTGGATTTTTTGGGTTGAAAATGGTTGAAAGTGATAGACAGGGATTGATAATATAGTATCTTAGAAAACTCCGCCTGAACTGCGGGGGGTGGTGTAAGTTTCCCCGGGGCATGGGTTTCCGGGCGGCCAGTTTATTTGTATCACCATAACTTATTGAACAATAATCTCTTATAACAATAACCAAACGGAGGGTGGCAATGGCGGCAAAATCGAATGGATCTAAAATCGCTGTGAGTGAAATTATTCGAACAGCGGAGGGCTCGCCGGACCGCAAGCGGGCGCTGGAAACGGCGCTGGCGCAGATTGAACGCAACCACGGTAAAGGGGCAATTATGCGGCTCGGCGAGGCCGCGGCGGTGACAATCGAGGTTATCCCGACCGGGTCTTTGGGGCTGGATTTTGCCCTGGGTGTCGGCGGTATTCCGCGCGGGCGGGTGGTGGAGATTTACGGTCCCGAAAGCTCGGGCAAGACAACTATGACACTGCATTTTATCGCCGAAACGCAGAAGCTCGGCGGCACGGCCGCTTTTATTGACGCCGAGCACGCTTTTGACCCGACCTATGCCAAAAATCTCGGGGTGGACATCGACAATCTGTTGATGTCGCAGCCGGACAACGGCGAGCAGGCGCTGGAGATCACCGAGACGCTGGTGCGCTCCGGGGCGGTTGATATGGTGGTTATTGATTCGGTTGCGGCGTTGACTCCGCGGGCGGAGATTGAGGGAGAAATGGGTGATTCGCATATGGGACTGCAGGCCCGTCTGATGAGCCAGGCGCTGCGCAAATTGACGGGTGTGATCGCCCGCTCGAAATGCTCGGTGGTGTTTGTCAATCAGATCCGGATGAGAATCGGCGTGATGTTCGGCAACCCGGAAACCACGACCGGCGGCAATGCGCTGAAATTTTATACCACCTGCCGCATGGATATCCGCCGTATCGCCACAATCAAGGACAACGGCGAAGTGCTGGGTTCGCGCACACGGGTGCGGGTGGTCAAGAACAAGGTCGCCGCGCCGTTCCGTGAGGCGGAGTTTGATATTATTTTCGGCAAGGGCATTTCCAAAAGCGGCGAGTTGATTGATATCGCCGCCAATCATGGCATAGTCGAAAAATCCGGCGCTTGGTTCAGCTATGGCGGCGACCGGCTCGGCCAGGGCCGCGAAAACGCCAAACGCTTTGTAGAGGAGAATCCGGACATTTATACCAGGCTGGAACAGGAAGTCCGGGCCAAACTCGGTTTTGCCAACTCCGCTCCGGGGGAATCGGCCGCGGCGCCTGTTGAAGAGGGAGAGCTGGTTGAGGCCTGAGACGGGAAAAATATCGCG
>JADFNA010000384.1 GCA_022563625.1 Candidatus Zixiibacteriota bacterium | reverse complement strand
GAGCGGGTTTCGCGGACTGGGGGCCCTCGAGTTTGCATTCAACATTTATGCCGTTTTTGCGCTGATTACCAGCGCGCTGATTACGTTGCGTGAGAAAAAACTCTTGTATGTTTTTTCCCTACCGGTAATTTTCCCCCTGATGCATCTGGCCTATGGCTCAGGGTTTCTCATGGCCTGGTTCAAAGATTTGCGCCGCAGACAAAAACTGCGATCTGCCGCCCCTGCCGCCCCCGCCGCCCCCGCAGCCCCCGCAGTCCCCGCCGCGCCTGCGGATTCCACCGGCAAATAGACTCGGGCGATCCAACAACGGATGTGACTCTGTATCATATTTTACCTGGCGCCTCTTGTGCGCCCGCAGCCACTGGCGCATATTAACACCCTATGTCTGACCGCTTTTCTTATTCGAAAATCGAGACCTACTCCAACTGTCCGCGTCAATACAAGTTCAGATATATTCAGCGCGCTAAAGTCGAGAAAGAGGTGACCGTCGAGTTGTTTCTGGGACAAGCGCTGCACAAATGCCTGCAGCGGCTGTATGAAGCCCGCTCAGTCAGCAAAGTCCTAACGCTCGACGAATTGCTGAAAATCTACCGGGCCGAATGGGAAAAAGCCTCGGTCGAAACGTTGAAAGTCAGCAGCGATCAACTATCTGTCTCGGATTACATTCAAAACGGACGCGAGACGCTGGAAAAATACTATGCCACCTATGCGCCGTTTTCCCAGGAGGAAACGCTCAGTGTTGAAGCGCGGGTGCAGTTCACGCTTGATCAGGAGCGCGGGTTTAAGATGAGCGGGATTATTGACCGAATGGCGCGCCGGCCGGACGGATCAACGGAAATCATTGATTACAAATACAAGAAAGGGCTGCCGCGCCAGGCGGATGTGGAGCGTGACCGCCAGCTGGCGCTGTATGTTATGGCCGCGCGGGAAAACTGGCCCGATTTCAACACAACTCGCGCGCGTCTGATATTTCTCAAACAAAACGTTGAGTTCCAGGTCGATTTTGACACGGAGACATTGGAAGAGATTCGCTACGATCTTACTCAAAGGATCCTGGAAATCAAACGCGCCGAGAAAGAAGATGATTTCCCGCCCGATGAAAGCCCGCTTTGCAACTGGTGTCCATATTATTCACTCTGTCCGGCCAAACGGCATAGTATCAGCCTCGGTGACAAACAAGTCCCGCCCGATGAAGACGAGATAAGCGCTTCGGAGCTTGCCGACCGGTTTCTGACTCTCAAGCGAAAACAGGACGCAGGCAAGAGCGAACTCGACGCTCTCAGAGAAGAGCTGGTTGAAACCGCCCGGCGCCTGGAACTCACTGCCCTGGAAGGCAAGCAGGGGACAGTGAAAATCACCGACCGCACGCAGAGCGCGTTTCCCACCAAGACGGACAGTCGTGAAGATTTCATGAACATCAGCGCCTTGGCAAAAGCGCATGGTTTGGAGTTGTTCGAGTCCTACGCCGAACTCAAGCCCGCAGAGCTGTACAAAGCCTTCATCCGCGAAGAGCTCCCGGCGGAGCTGCGAGAAAAACTACAGGGATACTTGATTGAAAAGAAAATTGTGCGAATAAACACCATCTATCGCGAACCGGCGCGGCCGGATTCGGGAGACTGAGATGGGACGCATTTCCGTGGGCGCCAGACCTCCCGAGGCTGTCCCTTACTACTTGCTAAATGGGGCAGACCGGGAGGTCTGTCGTTCACTGTCCATGGGCAAATTTAAGCGGGAAACACTTTACTATTAGTCACCGTCAATCCGATGATAAACTGCGTGGCCAAATTTTTGCCATTCACCATCTTTTTTTATGTAGTCATCGACTTCAATCGTGTCGTCAGCATGAATTCTATAGACAGTTCGGCCGTTTTCGCTCTCCGCAGACCCCCAGAGTGTCGTTAAAACTGAATCCTCAAGAGTGGATTCGAGAGGCAAGACCATGCCACGCGAGTCAAACCAGGTCCCGCGATATCGCCCCTCCCCCATTGACTTATAAAACGCCTGCGCTTTGAGTGTCCGTTCTCGGCCACCGCTGTCTTTGAAACTATTCTTAAATGTTAGTCGAACAAACTGATTATCAAGCGCCTTTTCCCATTTCATCTCGAAGCGCGCTTCAGCGCCAAATAGCTGCCCGGAGCCGCTCCACGAACCAAGAAAAAGTTCCAGCGGAGCAGCTTCAGCGCTAACATTCTGCGCCAGCAAGGGAAGAGTCGCAATCATGCAAGCTAGTATCGCAGGCGCTTTCATCAACAATAATGATTGGCGTGGCCCAGAACCTCCGGGCCACACTATCACTACTCCCCCTCATTTGCATGACTTTGTCATATACTGATACGACTGCTTTACGAGCTTTTTCAACGTAGGAATGTGAATGTCATCCAGTGAATTGATGTACAGACATGATTTCCCGACTTTGTGTTTTCCGAGTTTGTCCATCAGTTCAGGATATTTCTCAAAGCCCGGCATGATGTAGAGCGTTATGCTCTGTTTTCGTGGAGAAAAACCGGTTTTGAAATAGTCTCCTTCGTGGCCGCTGTCGTATTTGTAGTGATACTCGCCGAAACCGACCATGCTGGTTCCCCACATTTTCGGTTTTTCTCCAGTCATTTCTTTCATCAGTTTCAGCATAGTATCACAGTCTTTGCGGCGATCTTTGTCTTTGACCGTCTCGAGAAACGCGCTGACACTCAGGTTGTTCTTTTTGGTTTTATTTTCTGGCATGTTCTTAGCCTTTTGTGGATGCCACTTACAAGGGGCGGGGCAAGCCCCGCCCTTACAGGGGTGTTGGCAGGG
>JADFNA010000383.1 GCA_022563625.1 Candidatus Zixiibacteriota bacterium | reverse complement strand
TCGGGGATAAAGTAATCGAATCGGACAACGAACGAGAGACAGGAGACATCTGTCTTTCGGTTTTCGTGACCGAGAAATTAACCGACGATCTACTCTCTCAAGATGACATGGTCAAACCCTCTTATGGCAAGGTAAAGACAGACGTTGTCACCGCAGGCGAAATTTTCGCTGGTTGTGGAGGTCCTCTGGAAACGGAGCCGCCCCCGGACGCCCATGATAACGCCGAGGAGGGCGAAGATGTCAGCATACAAATACTGAGAAACCGTGTGCGTCCGGTTGAAGGAGGATACAGCGTCGGGAATTTCAGAATCACTGCCGGGACTTATGCCACAGCGGTTTATGATTCCCGACCGTCAATCGGTATTCCGAGAAGATATTATGTATTGAGTAACAATCATGTTCTGGCGAATTCAAATCGCGCCCGCATTGGCGATCCGATTCTGCAGCCCGGCCCGATTGACGGCGGACGATTTCCCAGAGACATGATTGCCCGCTTGAGCCGCTTTGTGCCAATCCGTTTCGGAGGCGCTCGGAACCTGGTGGATGCTGCGATTGCTGAGGGCGCGTTCCATGTCCTTGATCGGGAGATTTACTGGATCGGATATGTCAAGGGTGTCAGGATTGCGCGTCTGGGTTCAACCGTGCAAAAGACCGGCCGCACTACCAATTACACAACCGGCCGTGTGCGATCTGTGAATGCAGTAGTCAATGTGAATTACGGAGGAGGCAGAGTCGCTCGGTTTTCGAATCAGATCGTGACCACACCGATGTCCGCAGGAGGAGATTCTGGCAGTTTGCTGTGTGATGTGAACGAAATGGCGGTAGGATTGCTATTCGCCGGATCAGCTTCAATCACGATTCATAACGATATTAGGAGAGTGCAGGCGCTATTGGGAATTAGGATTGTGTAGGGATACTACTGATATTGCGTCTGGATCAACTGCTTAAATAATGGATAATAACAGGCTGGAAGCCTGAGTATTGCCAGGTCAGGCGCTCTCAGGCTATATTAGGCTATGAAGGCGCTGACGCAGGACATGCTCGACCGTGCTTTTGACGAATTTCAGGCCATCTCAAACAGTGTACACTTGGTCGGTCGAGGTGAACACCAGGGAAAAGACTGCATTTTGGTCTTCGTGGATTGCCAACCGTCACAGCTCGCGGGAACCATTCCCGGGCAGTACAAGGGCTTTCCCGTAGTTTTGGAGCAGGCCGATAAGACCCACATTCAATAAGTCGAATCGAACAAAAGTTTCTGCTTCGTCTCAATTAGGAGAACATGGGCCCCGATGGACTTTGCTTAGTATGCTATATGATCATTGACTGAGTTGTGAATGTCGCCTAGGTGGCCGATGACGCAGTATGTTCTAGAGACACGAGCTTTCCGCCGTATTCGCGCCAGGCTAGAAAGCCGCCTGTGACATTGATCACACTGTAGCCGTGTGAGGACAGATAGCCGCAGGCGTAGGCCGAGCGTTGTCCGCTCATGCAGTTGACATAGATGTGCTTGCCTGTGGGAATCTCATTTATCCGCGGCGCCAGGCGGGTGTGAGCTATATTGTGGGCGCCGGGAAACATGCCGGTCGTTTCAACTTCAGATAATTTCCGAACATCAAGCAAAAACGCATCCGGATCGTCCTTACACTTGTCCAAGTCGGCCACTTCGATCTCTTTGATTGATTCAATTTCTCCTCCCGATGAAACGTAATCAGCGAAAACCTGAGGCGTGATAAACCCAACTGTGTCGTCCAGGCCGATGTGAACCAGATCAATCGCCGCCTCGTTCGCTTTGATCGCATCAATCACCAGATACATAGGCGTTTTTTCTTTTACATAACAGCCGACGACAGTGTTGAAGTCACAATTGAACGGCGCGTAAATTGAGCCGGGCAAATGTCCCCGGCAGTAGTCCTTCCATCCACGCGTATCAATCAATGCAACATCATTACGGCGGAGAAGCGCCTTGAGGTCTTGTGACGCTAGCGGTGTCGGTTCGGGGATGTTATTCAGTATTGCCGGTCCGTCGCGGTTGTCGCGTTTCATACGCGCAAAGTAGGGCGGCGGCTCTGGCTGGCCGGACAGGATATAGTCGGCAAATGTCTTCGGGTTGCGGGCGGCGATCAGCGCCACGTTATTCTCAAGCTCGTAGCCCACAGTTGACATAGGAACTGCGCCAAGCGCTTTTCCGCAGGCGCTGCCGGCGCCATGTCCGGGCCAGACCTGCCAGACCGGGTTGAATTCATTGAACATCTGCAGCGACTGACCGAGCGTTTCGGCTGAGCGCCGCATCATGTTTTTCATTCCGGCGGCAGTCTCAAGCAAATCCGGCCGGCCGACATCACCAACGAATACAAAATCACCGCTTAGAATCCCCATCGGAGAACCCGCTCCCCCGCCGGCGTCTGTAAGTTTGAAAATTATGTGCTCCGGGGTGTGTCCGGGAGTGTGCAGCGCTTCGAAGACTATCCCGCCAACTTTGAACTGATCGTGGTCCTTGAGCAGTTGATAGTTGTAGTCACTGTCAATCAACCAGTTATACTTCCAATCGGCGCCGCCTTCATCGGAGGCGTAGATTTTCACGCCTTCGGCTGCCGCAAATTGACGCATCCCGGAGAGAAAATCGGCGTGAATATGTGTTTCTGTTACAGCCGTGATTTTCAGCCCGGCCTCTTTGGCCAGATCCAGATAAAGTTGGATGTCGCGCATCGGATCGATTACGATGGCCTCAGCGCTCTCTTGGCAGCCGATCAGGTAGGCGTATTGCGCGAGTTTTGGTTCGAATATCTGTTTGAAAA
>JADFNA010000382.1 GCA_022563625.1 Candidatus Zixiibacteriota bacterium | reverse complement strand
CAATCATTCCCGCTACAGCGGAGCCAGTCTCCCGCTTCTCTCTGCGCTACCTGCTGCCAATGGCCGCTTCGGTTGCGCTGTTTTTAATAGGAAGTTTCACTACCGTGCACTTTCTCCAGCATCAGAAGGCATACGGAGCTTTCGAAGGCGCTCATTTCATCTCGCGTGACCTGCTTAAGGCAGGGCTGCTGCCGGAAATTAGCGCTGATGTCACAAATTTTATTACCAAAGAGTTCGGCGTCAGCCTGACTGAGGATTTAAGCGGACTGAGCCTGTGCGGTGGTGAACTGATTGATCTGGATAAAACACGGTTTGCCCATTTCCAGTTCTGCGGCCCCAGTCAGAGGCCGGTTTCGATTTTTGTCGGATCAGCTTCCGACTTTTCTTTGCCGGAGACCCCTGTCACGATTATCGCAGGCAAGGAATATTTTCGCCATTCCTGCCACGGCTGTGACCTGATGTACTGGCGCAGTGGTGATGCTCTCATTGTCGCAGCGACCGCCCCTGACCATATGGACGTCCATAAAATCAGCGACCTGGTGTATGGCGTTGATAACAGCTCGTCACCGAATGCGCCCGGCAAAACTGAATGAGCGATTCTACAACGGGATTCTGACACCCTGGCCGCTCTCGAAACGCTGAGAGCGGCCTTTTTGTTTGATGATCCGGCGCGGAGACTCTATCGTCCGGTTATGATAACGAAGCGGACAACACAGATATTCACTTTTCTGTCGCATTGCCGGGCGCGCTGGCTGCCTCTTTTCGCAGTGTGCGTAACAGCTGTGACTATCGCTCAGGATTCGGATACAATCACAGCATCTGTTGATTCCTATCTAAGCTCCAAAATGATCGGCCATATTAGATCAGTTGAAACTGCGGTGTTCAACGAATATTGGAGTGAAGCCGATTCGTTGATAAAATGTCTTCGACAGGAAAATGTCGCAGGGCCACTAATTTTCCTGCTTTCTGCGGCGCGGCTTGAGGCCGAAATGTTTGCGAGCGAGGATAATTCTCGTGAGAATGAGTTCAAAGCGCTGCTTGATTCTGCGCAGGCTGGATTCGAATACAAGTTGCAAACTACCCGTGATTCCGCGGCGCTATATTATTTTCTCGGCTCCTGCAAAGCCAATCGCGCGCTGTGGGAATCAAAGTTCGGCTCCATATTTAAGGCCATCAAACAGGGGGTGAACGCGAAAAACGATTTTCAACGCGGACTGGCGCTTGACAGCTCCCTGTATGACTTACATGCAGGGCTTGGCGCCTATCGTTACTGGAAATCGGCCAAGAGCGGCATTTTACGCTGGACGGGTATTATCTCCGATGAGCGTTCCGCAGGAATCGAAGAAGTCCGGCTGGCCATTGACAGCGCGGCGATTTCATCTGAGGGCGCAAAGTCAGCTTTGATCTGGATTCTGATGAACGAAAAGGAATATCGGGAAGCTGTAGCGTTGGCCGCGGAGCTGCATGAACGCTTTCCCGGTGGAACAACGTTCCTCTGGCCTCTGGCTGAGTGTTACCGAAAACTGAACATGTACAATCTGGCCCTGGAAACATATCTACAAATACGAGAGCGCCTCTTGCTCCAGCCCGGCAATCAGATTAACCTGATTAAGGTGGATTATGAAGTTCTGCTCCTGGCGCGGACCCTCGAAGATGATTCCACAATACAAGTAGTTGCAGCGGGCTTTGATGAGTATTCAAGTGACACCCCGCGCAAAACCCGCCGCAAACTGAGCGGAAAGTACCGGGCGCTGAATCGGCTTTAATCTAAGAGAATAGTTTGAACATGAATGACAAACGCAAAGACGCGACAATCAAGCTGACGCGCGAAGTCTCCTGCGCCGGTTGAGCTTCCAAACTCGGGCCAGAGGTTCTGGCCCAGGCGCTGGCCGGTATCAAGCAAAGCGACCACCCGGATTTGCTGGTTGGCTTCAACAAAGCTGACGATGCCGGGGTGTTTCGTATCTCAGAAACACAGGCGCTGGTGCAAACGCTGGATTTCTTCACACCGATTGTGGATGACCCATACTGGTTTGGCAAAATCGCCGCGGCCAATTCGCTCTCGGATGTGTATGCCATGGGCGGCAAGCCGCTGACAGCAATGAGTATCGTTTGTTTCCCATCTCGTTATCCGCCAGAAATCCTGACAGATATTTTACGCGGCGGTGATGAAGTCGTGCGCGAGGCCGGAGCGGTGATTGTCGGCGGACATTCGGTTAAGGACGATGAACTAAAATATGGATTGTCAGTGACAGGCATGGTTGATCCGGCAAAGATGTGCACCAATGCCGGCGCAAAGCCGGGTGACACGCTCTATCTAACCAAGCCGCTGGGTACCGGGATAATCAGCACAGCGATTAAGCGCGGCGCAGCCTCAGAAGAGCAGATACAAAGTGTCATGAGCCAAATGGCGACGCTTAACAGACAGGCCGCTGAGATTGCGCTCGAATGCGGCGTGACGGGTATGACTGACATCACCGGCTACGGATTCTTGGGCCATGCCTATGAAATGGCCAAAGCGTCCGATGTGACATTCGAGATTGATTCATCGGCCATACAGATCATCCCCGGCGCGCTGGAACTGGCCGCGCAGGGCTATCTGACCGGCGGAGCAAAGGACAATGTGAAATACGTTGGCGACGCGCTGGAGATCACGGGCGAAATTGACGAAAACCTGATGCATCTACTCTGGGACCCACAGACTAGCGGCGGGCTGCTAGTGGCCGTACCGGAAGGTAAGTTCGAATTCTTCTTAGAGCAATTCAGTGATGTAAACGCAACCTTTGCTGTAGTTGGT
>JADFNA010000381.1 GCA_022563625.1 Candidatus Zixiibacteriota bacterium | reverse complement strand
CTATGGGAACGCTCTCTGATAATCCGCTAAAAAACAAGCCGCTGGACAGGACCTCCGCTGGGACCCGTTTCTCCCCCCGCGTTTTGGCCATTGCCGCTTGGATTGTGGTCGTTTTGCTGGTCTGGATTAGCCAGACGCTGTCAGAAATTAAGAGTCCGGACAAGTCACAGACAGCGCAAAGTGACACCGCGAAACCCGGCAAAATCGCGATTACGATTGATGACTTGCCGGTGGTCAGCGTCTATGAGCCATCGGAGAGGCGGCATATCACCGAGCGTATTCTCAACTCACTCCATGTACACGATGTCAACGCGACGGGTTTTGTTGTGGGTGGAAATATTGATTCGGACTGGGACCTGCTGGCGGCCTGGCTGGATGAGGGGCACACTCTCGGCAGCCAGACCTACTCGCACTATGATCTGCATGTGATTCCCCAAGAAATTTTCATTGAAGACATGGTCAAAGGCGCGACTGTTCTCGAATCGTTTTTAAGCGGTTTTGGACAGAAGGTAAGATTTTTCCGGCCTCCCTATCTGCACTATGGTAAAAAACCTGAAATCAGAGAGCGTATCGAAGCGATATTAAAGGGCAACAAGCACAAACTGGCGCATGTCTCAGTTGACATTGATGATTATATTTACAACCTGAAAATGGATGGACTCAAGAACTCAAACGACAGCGCAAGATTTGACGTATTGCGCTCAGAGTATATCGAGCATGTTCTCGAATCTATTCATCGCGCGGAGTCTCTGGCGGATTTTGTTGTTCGCCGTCCGGTCAAGCATATCCTGGCGCTGCATGCAAATATGCTCAACGCGGTGTTTCTGGGCGACCTGTTGAGGGCGATTGATGAATTCGGCTATGAATTCGTGACGCTTCGGGAGGCCATCAGAGATCCGCTGTATCAGATGCAGGACGAATACTACGGCCCGAGCGGGATTTCCAAAATCGAGCGGGTAGCGCGGTCCAACTCGAAGTACATTCCACCAGAATTCTAACCCCCACTTTTAATCCGGACCGGCGCGTCCGTGTCCGCAGTTTCCCGGAAAGGCAGCACAGGCATGTTGAGTATACAAAAGCAGACGTATCTATCTGGGACTGCTCTTGCAGTTTCCTGTTTTCTACTTGCGTTTGTTCCGCTGTCCTGCGGTGGTCCGAAATCAGGCGGCGAGGGAGCGCGCAAGAACTGTGTGCCGTCTGCTCTGGCATATGTGCCGATGGAGCATGGTGTTTTTTTACAGTGGCTGCCGAATTGCGGCCGGTCCCGGGCGACAAACGGATACAATTTCTATGTCACTCGCGCTGACGAAGCGCCCGACAATTTTCCCACAGGCGCAGGCAGGCCGCATAACCGCGTTCCGTATCCCGGCGACACTGACGCAGACCGGTTGGTCGAAACCGCCGAACTCAAAGAGCTCGAGAGTGGTGTTGAGTATGTCGCGGCTGTGCGCATACTTTTTCCCGATGGATCAGAATCTAAACCGTCGAATGTTGTGCGTTTTAGCGCCATGCCGGGCGGAGAGTTCAGCCTGGCCATGCGCTACCAGGGGAATAATGACGGATTCTCGCTGGCGCGGGGCGTTCATGTGCGCGCCGATAATACGGCCAATGATCTTTATTTCATCGCCAAAAGCGACGGTGATTATTTGATGTCACCGTCGACACTCGGGTTTGGACTCAAAACCATCCGTCTCTCGAAAGTTGGAGCATTTGTTTCGCTGGCGGAAGCCGGCGGCGCCGTCAGTTCGGGCGAAGCGGCCGAAGAGATGAAAGTTTACCCCGGTGATCTTATTGAATTGCGCACCGAGGACAACCATTATGCCCGTGTGTATGTCAAATCTATCAGCGGGAGCGGCAAAGCGTGTATAGTTGAGTTGCAGTATGCGTATCAGCCAACGGCCGGGAAGAAAAAGTTTTGATGGCGCTTCGGTGTGCGGGAACAGAGACCATTTGAGCTATTAAACGCATGAAAATCAAAAACCTGGCAGGCCGTAACGGTTCGCTAAACACAACGGGCGAACAAACACACGGCGCCGACCTGGAGCGCAATGTCAAAAAGGCGCTGACGGGGGACGTGGACTAGTTTCTGACGTTACGATTCACAGCCCGAATTTCGAAACCCATTGGATTTCGACCTCCATTACTCGAGGCTTGTCCATCGTAAAGGGAATGTGCGAAGCGTTTACGGAACGGCATAGAATTGCATCATGTCCATCGCGAAATGGATACACCAGAACCAGATCACATCGCTTGATCTCTGGAGTGTGTACACAAGGCCGACACCCAATGAAGCGTCGAGCAACAAACTGCCCAGCTCTGCGAAACTATATCCCTGAGAAATCATGGCCGGGATATGTCCAGCCGCAAAGAGCGCTGCGACCAGAATAATCGATCCACGGAGTTTCAGAACCGCGCGAAATCGAATGAAGAGAAACGCAATGGTGATGTCCTCCATGAACACTTGTACCATGTACTGTATATTCTGATAGTGATACGTGCGCGACACCACCTGAAAGAAACTATCACTGCCCGTCCTCACCATGGTAAAGATTAGGATTGCAAATAGCGCTATGCCAATCCCCAGCGCGAGTTTCGTAAGCGATTTATTCCGGGATAGCCAGATTGTCGAGAATGGCTGCCGCCGCCAGAGAAGCATCAAAATAACTGGACAAAATATTATGAACTGGTTTATGCTTTCGAAAAGTCCACCGAAAGCGCCGTCGCTCGGCAATCGAATGCCTTGTTGATAAACTTGCCCAACCAGAATCACTGCGATCACAGCGACAAATGCCTACCCCAGTT
>JADFNA010000380.1 GCA_022563625.1 Candidatus Zixiibacteriota bacterium | reverse complement strand
CAAATGTTTCTATCAGCCTCTTGTCAAGCTGCAGCGCGCTGGAATAGACTGAGTTGAGGTTGAACTGTCTGAACACATAATCAAGCAGCGCTGATAATCCTTCCTGAAGATCATTCAGCTTGCCCATCTCCGGGTCGGCAGAGATAGTCAGCCGACAAGAACGGTTCAACAGATTCAGGTCAGTAACAGTCATCCGTGCAATCACGCCATCATCTTTCATACGCACCAGCGCCAGGTCGATCACATCCGGGTTGGTAGCCTTCTGTTTGAATTCCTCTTCCCAGTAGCCGACCGACTTGATAGGTGTGACTGTTAGTGACTGGGCCTGGGGATCGGCGCGCTCGCGCCAGTTCGAAAATATTTCGATGTCATCCAGCGCCGTGGGGCGCAGATACACATTTTTTGCCTTGAGTCCATCGCGAATCGCAGTCGTCATTTTTTGTTTCCCCCGCTCTCTGTGTGAGAGCCAGACTTACAGTAGCGATTTAAGCCGCATTTCTGCAATATAGAAATCTCACTCAGGGAAATATCGGATATTCCGGGCAGGCGACTCAGCTCCACAATGAAAAAGGCCCGAAGCATAGCCCCGGGCCTACTCTCTTGCGGTTCCCTAATATGCTCAGGGCTTTATTTCAACTGAACCCAATATGGCTATTCCGTCCACAATCAGTGTCTTGGCGGCCTCATCCGCCCGGGGCGGGTTTGGACGCTGGTCTTCAATCGAACCCAAAAGCGGCAATCCCTTGGTTTTGATCACCCAATCCGCGGGCGCATAGATTTCAACGCTGCCCAAGACCGCTGTGACGTCAATTTTTATTATGTCTTTGTCGGCCGCCAATCTGGCTTCGCGCATATCAATTTCCACTCCGCCCAGAAACGCCAGCGCAGAGCCGCCGCTGAAATTATGGCTGACTATTCTGGCGTTATTACTGCCTAAGACAGAATAGGCGCTGAGTGTGTCTTTTTCCGAGGAACTTGCCGCTTCGGCCCTTCCGCGCGCATTGATATTGCGCACCACCATATAGCCACCCAATGCAATCACCGCCAGCGGCCAGATAACATCCCATTCCAGAATATCAAAAACATAAAACGGGTCGTCAAATCCGCCGTAAAAGACCAGCAGACCGACAATCATCAAAGCCACGCTGAATCCCCAGCGATATACCCCATATGCGGCAAAACGCGCCGCTCCCCAGATGACAAACATTAGAGGCCAGTACTCGTCCCAGTAAAACCCGCGAAAATAATTTGATATGAGAAACAGCGCCCCCAGTGAGACGAGTAGAATCCCGAAGATTCCGCGTGAGCCGATAAATCCTGTCGTTCTTGTCATATTCCCAACTCCTGTCTTCGTGAAGTAATCACCAATCAAGCCCGAAATCCCGTACTCTCAGGCATAAATGGCCCTATCTCTCTAAACTACGACTCCCCGAAATGGAAGTTTCACTAAACTGTCGCCTCCAGGGCGCACTCAAAGGACGCTGAGACTGCCTACTATCTGGCGGAATCCCTGGCGCTGGAGTTCCATAGTTTTTGCCGGCCCGGTCATCTTGAAAAACAACATGCCACCGGGCGCCTGAACAATTGCGGCGAACATTTTGAAATCAACTTTGCGTGTAAACTGAAGGGCCATTGGACGGGATTTACTGAGATATGTCCCGGACAGTTCTACCATGCTGACATTCAGACCGTTCACTTTCACTCGGCTGACCAGCGGATCTGCGAAGACCCCTTCCTGGCCGGAGATTTCCATCTGACTCTGCCAGCGGTCGATATTCTGCTGAACTTCGCCTCCCTGGCCCTGGCCAAAATAATTCACCCGACATTCGGCGCCTTCGTCATCACCTTCAGCGGCGCCAGCCAGATATGTGCCGGCGCGCATCGGGGCTGGCGCTCCGATTTCCCAATCTCCTGGTATCCGCCAGGTGACTCCCGCCGCCGAGCCTGAGGCCCAGCTATCCGGCAGTTGGGATGTGACCGGTTCGAGCGCGCTGGCTGGCCGAGAACTGGAGGGGGTGGCCGTGGTAACCGGTTTATCTGATTGTTTCGAGCATGCGGCGATTGTAATCGCGGTAAAGATCACCCCACACAGCACAGCGGCCTTTGCTAATTTAATTTTCATTTCAACTCCTTCTGATATATTCAATAGTGACTGGCGGCCAACTCCGACAAAGAATCGCCAGAGAGAATATAGAGTGTCGTTCACGTTCAGGCAAAGGTCAGAAGCGCGTAGGGCAGAACCTCTGTGGTTCCGCCGCTTTCAGTCGCCACAAGAACGATCGAACAATCCCTCATTGTTATTTGCCAGGAACAACGCGACCACACAGTTTCTGCAGGTTGATTTGAAAAGGCAGAACCCCTGTGGTTCTGCCTATCTCCTTTATTTTCTGCTAAATTATTCCTTGACATAGTGTCGCTCTCATCGGGATATTCTGCTGTACGAGCTGTGCTGGTATGTCGTCAGACAAAGTTCAGTACACTCGCAGAGGTGGCATTACAGCTATTGACAGAATCACCGCATGGTGGTAATTCTTTATTGGAGAACTAATTCCCTGATTCCAGTAAAGGTGGCGACATCACGTTTAAACTACTCATATCTTTCGGAGGGCGACATGAAAAATGTAATTCTCTTGGTCTTCATTACTTTTTTACTGACAGGTTGCAGCGATTTGGTTGTGGAAAGTGTCGATGTCACGTGGGACGAGTCCGAAAAAGTTGTTATTGCCGTCGTAGCGAATAAAGGATTTAAGAAGGCGTGGAACATACTCGTGTATTTTAATGGGGACGAGATTCCGGTATCGCAGA
>JADFNA010000025.1 GCA_022563625.1 Candidatus Zixiibacteriota bacterium | reverse complement strand
GAAATCGGGTGTGATTGAGTCCTGTCAGATCGCCAAGCTGGCCCAGACCGGCGGGCTGGGTTTGATGTTCGGCGGGATGGTGGAAACGCGCCTGGCAATGGGCATGTCACTGGCGTTGGCCAGCGCCTTCTGGCCGGCGCATACACTTGATCTGGACACTCCGCTTCTTTTGGCGGAAGATGTAATTGAAGGCGGCTATACTTACCACGGACCGGTGATGAAACTCTGGAAAGAAGCGGGGTTGGGGTTGAGTCCGAAGTCTTAGTCGGCACTTTTTCTAGCGTCAAAAGTAACGAGAGCTATTGTCCGAGGAATCAAGATGATATAATTTGCCATTGAGAGATGCAGGAGAACCGGCGGACGATTATCTGGAGGCAATTAAGATGAATGTAACTTCAAAGACAAGACCGCGAAAGCCACACCTCTGTTTTGCTTGTACATTGTTCGCATTCTCAGGTATCGTGTTTCAAATCTCTTCTTCATCAGGATGGACCGAGACACAGAGCGAATCTGAAATTGAACGTGCAAGAGCAAGGCTGGCAGCGGACAAGTACCCGCTTTATATCTCGGCGGTCGAGTCCTTCAATGAGGAACTAGGGAAAATGAAGGATGGCCCGCAACCTGCACTAAGTGAAGAAGTGTTTAGAGATAGTATAATTAGTTTCGATCGGCGAATTGAATTTCCCCTTGAAAATACTAGAATACTTGTTTTCAAGATTTGCGCTATCGGTCCATGTGGAGATAATATCGTCTTCGTTAGTTCAGATACCACCTTCACAATGTACTCTTTCTATTTGATGTATGATACTAGCTTTACACGTAATCTCAGATTGGAAGTACTCGTTGAATTGCTGAATCGTCTTTTCCAATTAGAAAAGCCAAGGGAGTTTGCAACGGAGGAATTGCTATATCTGATTACAAAAACCATGACTATTGAGCGATCATGGTTGACAATACTTCGGCATGAGGATGACGTGATTATGCCTTCTAGAGGAAGAGAAAAAGGTATTCTTAAAGATAAGGAATTGAAAGAATTAGAAGAACGCCACATTGCGCAAGAGAGAATTCGTTATGCTCGCGAAGGGAGTTATCTCGAAAGACTCAAAGATTTTGGTATCAAAGAACCCCGCTTCACCACATCTCAAGAAGGACTTCAGTTTACGCTGTATGTACTTATGCCGCAGTTGGGCGCTTACAGAGTGGTTCTTGGTTTTGTAGATAGAGTCTTCATTCTCAAGGAAAAGACAGCATCTGGTATTTTCCCGAGCAGTGAGATTGTTAAGTAGCATGTGAAAAACGTTCTCGCCAATGAGTATTGTCCGTATGGTGAGATTGTGCTCTTGGCGGCGTGGCCCGGACGTTCGTCCGGGTTTCATGAATTCTAAACGATCTTTATGATGCTACTCTCAAAGTCCAACTAGATTCTTCGTCGCTTTCGGCTTCTCAGAATGACATAATGGTATGCTGAAGTCACGCAAAATGCGTAGGTCGAAACCCTTGTGGTTTCGACTTTTCGCTTTTGGCTGTGTCATTTCAAAATGTCGAAACCACAAGGGTTTCGACCTACAAAACTTACAAAAAAAGGCAGAACCACAGGGGTTCTGCGCTACATGAAACATCTATCATTACGAAGTAATATCTGCAATGCTCAGGCGCTCTTTTTCTTCTGGCGGCGTGTGATGTATTTCGGCAGGCCTTTTCCTTTCATCACGCCTTCAGTGATGATCACTTCGGCCAGCTCGCTCATAGAGGGAACCTCATACATAATGTTCAACATTGCATGTTCGAATACCGAACGTATCGCGCGCGCGCCGGTTTTTCGTTTTTTCGCCTCGGCGACAGCGTAGACGAGCGCCTTCTGTTCGAATGTCAGTTTAACTCCGTCCATTTCAAACAGCCGCATATACTGTTTGACCACAGCGTTCTTTGGCTCAGTCAGAATTCTCATCAACGCCTCTTCATCAAGCGTGTCCAGCGGCGCCACAACCGGCAAACGTCCGATTAATTCCGGAATCAATCCGTATTCGAGCAAATCAGCCGGCTGGACAAAACTCATGATATTTTCTGTATTCGCATTTATATCCGATAGCTGGGCGGCAAACCCGAGCTTCTTGTTACCTTCGCGCCGGGCGATAATTTTTTCAAGTCCGTCGAAAGCCCCGCCGCAAATAAAGAGGATATTCGTCGTGTCAATCTGCACAAAAGCCTGCTCGGGATGTTTGCGTCCACCCTTGGGCGGAATATTCGCCATTGTGCCTTCGAGGATCTTCAACAGGCCCTGCTGCACACCTTCGCCGGACACGTCGCGGGTAATCGACGGGTTGCCGTCCGTACGCGAAATTTTGTCGATCTCGTCGACATATATTATCCCGCGTTCGGTTGCGATTGGATCATAGTTGGCCGCCTGATACAGCCGCACCAAAATGTTTTCGACATCCTCCCCGACATAACCGGCTTCGGTCAACACGGTCGCATCAGCAATACAGAACGGCACACGCAGAAACTTGGCCAGCGTGCGCGCTATCAATGTTTTGCCGGTCCCGGTCGGTCCCATCAGCAGGATATTGGATTTTTCCAGTTCAATATCAGCGCTCGACCCTTTTTTGACGGTATGGTGCTTGACGAGATTGTTGATTCGCTTGTAATGATTGTAGACGGCGACAGAAACAGCTTTTTTGGCCAGTTCCTGGCCGATGATGTAAGTGTCAAGATGTTGTTTGATTTCTTCGGGGATGGGGATATTCACCAGCCCGGCCGGCATTTCTGATTCGGCCGCCGAATCGAGAATGTCCGAGCAGAGCCCGACGCACTCGTTGCAGATGTATGATTCATGGCCGGCGAACAGCCTTTTTACCTGGCCGCTCGGTTTGCCGCAAAATGAACAGCGTTGGGTCAGCTGAGAGTCATCTCCACCTTCGGTTATGTCTTTGACCACGATCTTTTCCTATGTTCATGTTCGCACCCGGCAGCATCCAGCCACAGGGTTCTTCAGACGCCGAACGAACAAGGCCATTCACCTGGCGCCTCCGCTTACTTTACGCTAAGATTTCTTCTTGATTTTCTCTTTTGATTCATAGATCCGGTCAATCAGTCCGTATTCGGTCGCCTCTTCGGGTGACATGAAGAAGTTCCGGTCGGTGTCTTTGGCGATTTTCTCGAGCTTCTGGCCGGTGTTCTCAGCCAGAATTTCATTGAGCCTGGCTTTGGTGCGCATGAATTCCGAGGTCATGATCTCAATATCGGAGACCTGCCCCTGTGTCCCGGCCAGCGGCTGATGAATCATGATCCGGCTGTTGCGCAGTCCGGCGCGTTTGCCTTTCTCACCGCCGGCCAGCAAAAATGCGCCCATTGAAGCGGCCATGCCCATACAGGTAGTGGCCACCGCCGGTTTGACAAACTTCATCGTGTCATAAACCGCCATGCCTGCAGTCACCGAGCCGCCGGGTGAATTAATATACAGATAAATGTCGTTATCCGGGTCTTCGGCTTCCAAGAACAGCATCTGGGCGATTACCAGATTGGCCAGATTGTCTTCAATAGCTCCGCCGAGAAAAATAATTCGGTCTTTCAACAGCCTTGAAAAAATATCATAGGCGCGCTCGCCCCGGCCGGTTTGCTCAACCACCATCGGCACCAACTGCGCCGCCGGAACGCCCCAATTTGAACCGGCTTGTGAATTACGCACACGTTCCTCGGTCAATGACTGGCCGCCTTTGTATCCATACATACTGACAAAATCAAACATGTTTGCTGTGTCCCTTTTATATGATTTTTATAAGTCTTCCGAGCGCATGATTGTTTTTTTGACTATCTTTTTTACTTCTGGCAGAAAATCAGATTCACGCCTTTTTCATTTTCGCCCGGCTCCGCAGAAAATCCAGCAGTTTCTCTTCGCGGATCGAACCATGAATGTCGTTAATTCGCCCGCTTTGCGCCAGAGCCCGGGCGGCCTTGTCCTTGTCCATCCCGTTCTTGGAAGCGAACTCCTCAATCCATTTTTCGGTATCCTCCGGCAGAACTTCAATTTTTTCCTGCTCCATGATTTTGTCCGCCAACAGCTTCCAGCGTAGCTGATTTGCCCCAACCTGCCGATAGCGGCTGCGCAATTCCTCCTCGGGAGTCTGGTCGCCGGGATAATTTTTGCGATAATCCTGCAACACTTCCTCGACATATTTGACCACCGGGGCCTCGGGCGTCTCAAACTGGTTTTTCTCCACCACCTGGGAAATCAGCTGTAAGTTTCTTGCTTTGGCGGCCTGATTTTCACGCTCGACCGTGATTCCTTTTTCGATCCGCTGGCGGAGTTGCTCAAGCGAATCGGCCCCGGCCTGTTCGCGGGCAAATTCATCATTCACCTCCGGCAGGTTTTGCTCCTGAACTTTCTTGATTGAGATTTCGTATGTCAGCGACTGGCCGGCGAACGGTTTGTCGGGATAGTCTTTGGAATAATTGACAGTGATTGTTTTTTGTTCACCTGCCGAAGCGCCAACTAATCCTTCGCGAAATTCTTTCACCGTCATTTCATTTGACAGGTCAATTCGCGAATCGGCAAATGTATCGCCTTCTATGACATTGCCTTTGTCTTCGATCTTTTTCATGTCGGCGATAATAATGTCATTTCCCGCAGCGGGACGATCAACGGCTACAGGCTGTGCGCCTCTGCGCCGCAGGGATTCTATCACTCGATCAACATCCTCACCAGTGACAGGCGAATTGTTTTCAACATAGGTCAATCCTGACAGATCAACCTTTTCAATGTTCGGGTAGACCTCTACCTGCGCGGTGAATTCCAGCGGTTTGTCCTCTTCAAGTGTCACCTCGGTCACCAGCGGAGGGCCGGCGATATTCAATTCGAGTTTCCGGACCGCTTCCATATAACTTGAATTCAAAAGTTTATCGAAAACATCTGTGCGGGCTTGCCCGCCATATATTGCCTTGATGCGCGAGAGCGGCGCTTTGCCTTTGCGGTACCCTTTGAGGGTCACCTGCGAGCGGATTTTGTTGTACTCAGAGCTGAACGCCGCCCCGACAGCTTCGGCCGGGGCCTGAACTTTCAGTGTCCTTTTCAATCCATCAGAAGAAATAATTTCAGACACAACTGATGATTCGCTGACTGTTTTCAATTTTTCCACTGCCGCTTCAGCCATAGAGCTACTCCGCTTCGCTCAAATAAACACAAAAAACTTGCTGTCACTGGTGCGAGAAGGGGGACTCGAACCCCCACCCCGATTAAGGACAGGATCCTAAATCCTGCGCGTCTACCAATTCCGCCATTCTCGCAATCGAGGCCAATTCTTCGGTGAAAAAATCACGGATGGCCCCGAGACTATCAATATATGCCGTTGAGGAATTGAATCAAGTGAAACCGAATTAGGGCTTTTCCGCAACATTCTGTCATGGAACGACTTGAGATTTGATCTTCAGGCTGGCCGCGGGTCACTTTTGATTGACTTTACGCCAGCCAGGCTCTAGACTGGCCTGCCCGGCGCCCAAGGCTTCCACTATGTCATAAACACCAATTGGAAATAGAAAGTTCAATGCCAGAATTCGACCCAACCATTTTCAAAGCCTATGACATTCGGGGGATATATCCCGATCAGCTTGACGATCAAACGGGGTATTTGATCGGCAATGCCCTGGCGGTGTATCTCAAGCCCGAGCAGGTGGTTATCGGGCGCGACATGCGTTTGTCCTCTGAGGCGCTGTTTGACGCATTCACACGCGGTGTGACTGACGCAGGAGTGGATGTAGTGGATATCGGGCTGGTCTCAACCGATGGGTTGTATTTTGCGGTAGGGAAATACGGCTATGACGCCGGGGTGATGATTACCGCATCACATAATCCCAAAGAGTATAACGGATTCAAAATCTGCAAAAACGAGGCGATCCCGCTTTCAGGACGCGACGGATTGAATCTGATCGCCGATTTGGCGGCGCAAAATGACCCGAAAATCCGGCCCGAGCGGGGGGCGGTTGTGCGCCGGGATATTTCAGCTGACTATACCGAAAACTGTCTGTCATATGTTCACAGCGATGCGCTCAGAAATTACAAAGTCGCCTTTGACGCCGGCAATGGCATGGCGGGGCTGACACTTCCGCCGATTTTGGCCAGAATCAATCTTGAATCGATACATCTATATTTCGAACTCGACGGAACTTTTCCGAATCATCCCGCCTCGCCGATAGAGCCTGAAAATATCGCTGACCTGATCGCGAAGATCAAAGAGACCGGGGCCGACTTTGGCGTGGCCTTTGACGGCGACGCCGATCGGATGTTTCTGGTAGACAATCAGGGCCGGGCGCTCGGCGGAGACATGGTGATGGCCATGGTGGCCCAGAAACTCCTGGCCGATCATCCGGGCGAGACTATTCTCTACAATGCGATCTGTTCGCGGGCGGTCCCGGAATTGATTTCGCGCTTGGGAGGGACGCCGGTCCGCACTCCGGTCGGACATGCGCTGATCAAACCCATGATGCGCGAGAAAAACGCGATTTTTGGCGGAGAACATTCGGGGCATTTTTATTTCCGCGACAACTGGTTTGCGGATTCGGGCATGATTGCGTTTTTGGTATGCCTTGAACTGCTTTCCAAAAGCGGCAAAACACTCAGCCAGATCATCAGCGAGATAGATCCATATTTCCGCTCTGGCGAGATTAACTCAGAAGTGTCAGATCAGCGGGAAGTGATTGAGCGCATATCTAGAAGCTACGATGACGGCAAGCAGGACCGCCTTGACGGCCTGACAGTCGAGTATGACAACTGGTGGTTCAATGTGCGTCCCTCAAATACCGAGCCGCTGCTACGCTTGAATGTCGAAGCTGACACACGGGAGATACTTAAGGAGAAAACAGATGCGCTTTTGGGATTGATTCGTGGATGACCTCAAGAAAAAATCTGTTGAGCGCAATGTCTTTCGAAAGCGCCATCACTTCAAGAGCGCCATCTTGCGGGTGAGTGTTACACCCAAATACTGAAGCCGATAAAAATAGATTCCGGATGCGACCTGTGCGCCCGCATCATCCCGTCCGTTCCAGGTGGTGATATATTCACCCGCGGATAACTCTTCTGAAGCCAGTGCTCTCACTCTCCTGCCGATTGAATTATAGACAGCCAGTTCGACTTCACCTTTTTTCGGCAAAGTAAACTTAATTGTAGTTTCTGGATTAAACGGGTTGGGGTAGTTTTGTTGCAACCTGAATGTGTTTGGTACGGGATTGTCATCGTCTATGTCTGATTCTTCGACATCCGTCTGAAGAAAGAAACAGCCGAAGCGATACACTCTTCCGGCATGCTCACCTCCGTCGTTATTAAATGGAGCGCCGACGAAAAAATTTCCGATGTTCGTAGAATCATTGAAGGAGCCGGTTGTCCCAAGGTTTGCCACGGCGAATCCAAATTCATCCGGCGTAGGGCCGTCATCCACAATCGCCAATAGCTCGCCAGTTCTTCCGGAGAACGCATACGCTTGCCCGAGAATTAACTCTGATGGATTATTCCTGGGAGCGCCGACAACAATGTCAGGGGCGCCGTCACCATTCAAATCACCTTTGCCTGCTACAGAAAACCCAAACCATGCGTTCGGCATTTCTCCATCGAGCGCATAGAGTAATTCGGCGGTTTTCCCCGAGTAAACGTACACTCTCCCGGCGTTGTCGCCATTCCGGTCATTGTTGGGCCCCCCGATGAGAAGATCATCATACCCGTCCTGGTTAATGTCACCTGCGCCGTCAACCGACCATCCGAGCCGTTCACCGTCATTCTCACCCTCGAACACCCAAAACAAAGAACCGTCCCGGCCGGAATAGACATAGGCCCGGCCGATCTCCAGTCCCCAGCCGTCATACAGTTTTGCGCCGACTATTACATCGTCATAGCCGTCTGCATTAATGTCACCGGCGCCGGCAACCGACCAGCCGAATTGATTCCCCTGGGCTTCACCATCATGGATGCGCAACAACTCGCCATCTTTGCCGGAAAAAACATAGGCCCGACCAGCGTTATCTTTGAGCGCCGTGACATCGTGCTGCGGCGCGCCGACTATCATGTCGGAAAATCCGTCGTTGTTAACATCACCGGCATCGGCGACCGCAGCGCCAAAGAAATCCCCAGCTCTCTCTCCGGTAAAGCGGTATAGTTCATCGCCCGATTGCCCTGAATGCACGTAGGCCCGCCCGGCAAACTGGCCGGATGCGCTGCTGAGCCTGGCGCCAACAATGAGATCGGCGAAACCGTCGCCGTTGACATCCCCTGCCCCGGAGACGGCAATTCCGAACTGTTCATTGATCTCCCTACCCCAGAAGGTATGAAGAGGGAACCCGTTCCCTCCGGAAATTACCAACGCAATTCCGCCATTTTCAAACTTGTCATCGTTCAAATATGCTCCGGCAATATAGTCTTCGAATCCGTCCCTATCCACGTCTCCGGCGTCAGACAGGGCATATCCCATGAATTCCAGAGCAGTACTGCCAATCAGTTTCGCTGAGCGGAAGCACTGTGCATCCGCATAAACGGGGGAAAGTGATACGAAACAGATCGATACTATCGCTGAGCGTCTCACAATATTTTACTGTAATTCACCGAGTCTCCATACGTATTTGAGGCCATCCGCTCTTCGGCGGTTGCAGGCACGGATTGATAGTTCGCTGAGGGATGCCCTGCAACATAAAAAACCCCTCCGGCATTTGGCAATGCCGAAGGGGTCCTCTTTGCGCGCACGCCTTGGAGGGGCGCTTGCCACTTTACAGGTGGGGACTGCAAACAATCTACTAACTTGTCACCGTCAGCTTACTTTTCTCTCTTGATTCAATTCCTTCAATATAACTTTGTCTGCTTTGAAATTGTTTCTCAACATTACTTCAAGAGCAGCGCTTTTCGTGTCGACGTAAACTTGCCGGCTGATAATTTGTAGAAATATATGCCGGAGGCCACTGATGCGGCGTTCCATTCAACCTCCACCGGCCCGACTCCCACACCGCTAAACTTGGCTACCAATTGCCCGGAGACGTTGAACACGCTGAGTGTGTACGCGGTCTGTACCGGAAGTTCAAAGCTAAACTTCGTGGACGGGTTAAACGGGTTTGGATAGTTCTGATGCAGCTTGAACTCGCCAGGCATAACGACCCTTGAGAGCGTTTCGACCATCGCCCCATCATAATCCGAGGCCTCAATTGACAGAAGCGGAGCGTCGGTGGCTATCAACTCGCCAACCTGGATGTATTCTCCAATGCTCCGGCTCTCCATTGATGGCGCGATCAGCGCGTATGTGCGGCCTTCGCGATAGCCTATGGTCAATTCGACCTGGGATTGCAACAGGTCAATCTCCGCCTGGCCGTCAAAGACAAACAGCGCCGCGCCCAGAGCATGTGACGTGGAGAAAACGCCGCCAGCATAATCAAACTCGACACTCAGGCTGTTGTGGGCCAGTTTCGGGACCGGCAACGCATCACCGACGATAACACGGATTAAATACACCAGATCGGCAACAGTCAGCGGCAATCCGTCAGCGTTTACATCAGAGGCCGCAATTTGGCCTTGCGGAGCGATGGTGAACGCGGAGATACCGTTTATGAAGTACTTGGTATACAGCACAGCATCAGCGATCTCGTTAGATAGCCCGTTCAGGTTAAGGTCCCCGCGCGCGTCAATCGAATCTGCGCAGGCGATCTTAATGCCGCCGTTTTTGTAATTGACTTTGCGTTCGGTCGAGGGTTTGCCGGGTCCTCCGGAGACTTCGCAGTCAGCGGACGGCGCTCCAAAGAACGTCGGGAAAACCGCATTCAAATCCGTGATGTCAGCGCGGTTCCCCTCGGGACCGAGTGAGCCGGTTCCCTGATAGTCGAACACGTCGCAACTTATTGACAGCGTGTCACCGGTTTTATCCGACAAAACGTTGTCACCGCAATCCAGCCAGCAGAAACGAATCGGTATGAACTGACATTCAAGGGTACGGTCGTTGGAAACCAGGAAGTCCAGACAGGCCAGCGTATCACCGGCTTGCAGCGTATAGGTCAACGGCACATGGCCGCCGTCGGATTGGTTGGCGATGCCAAGCACGCGTAGTTTGCCTGACGGACAGCCGCCACTGCAGTTGCCGCTTGAACCGAATCGGAAGGTGAAGAACTCCCACTCATAGTCGCTGTAGACATTGCCCTCTGAGGCTCCGGTGAACGCCAGGGCGCTGGCGTCATATGCGATCAAGAAATCAAATCCGCCGATTTGGCTGCTGCCGGCTTCATGAACGATGTAGACCCTTTCATGAGCGCCCTGTGGTGTGTGCTGATCACCCGGCAATAAGGAGCCGTCGTCAGCCCGGTTAGTCTGGGTGAGAGCGATACACGTCTTGACGGGATCACACGAACCATCGGTATCAATTACAGTTACATTAAAGGTGCAGCTAGCGACATTGCCGCAAGCATCAGTAGCGGTACAGGTTACCAGTGTGGTACCGACCGGGAAGACAGTATCGGAGGGCGGATCACAGATTATCGTAACTCCCGGGCAGTTATCTGTTGCAGAGGCCGAGAAAGTAACTACGGCGCTGCATAGACCAGGATCGTTGCTGACGGTTATGTTGGCCGGACAAGTGATCACAGGCGGAATAGTGTCATTAACCGTAATAATCTGGGTGCAGAAGCCGACATTACCACAACTGTCAGTTGCGCTATATGTCCTGGTAATGGTCTCCGGACAGGCCTGGCCATCGGATACATCGCTTACAAATGCTTTGATCGGATTGCTGTCGCAACTGTCAGTGGCTATAACCAGCGAAGTATCCGGCGCTGGAACA
>JADFNA010000379.1 GCA_022563625.1 Candidatus Zixiibacteriota bacterium | reverse complement strand
CGTCGAGGAATTCGTCTTTGCCATCGTATTTGCCGTTGTTGTTCTGGTCGACAAACAATTCGCCAGCGTCATAGACGCCGTTGGGCGGGTCAAACACCCCGTTGCCGTTGAGATCAACAAACGGAATCCCCTCGGTCCACAAGAAAGGATTTGGCCCATCATAGATTGAATTGCGGTTGAGGTCCTGATTATGCGGGCCGGTTGAGATGATGAATATGTCAATGCCGGGATCATAGACACGGTTGCCATTTACATCAGTGAATGGTTCACCGAGCGAAATGTCTCCGTCTCTGAATGGCTCCGGGTTGTCCTCGCCAAAACGATCACCGCGGGAGGCGTCATACTGGCCATTGCCGTTGGTGTCGCGGAACGGATCTCCCTTGTCCCAGATGCCGTTACCATTCAGATCGGCGAAGAACTCACCTTCAAATTCGTCTGTACGCACCACGCCTTCCACCAGTTGTCCGTTATCATTGAATTGGAAATCACGGATCCGCGAGGTCCCCAAGAGCACGTTGAGCGCAGGGTTCCCCCAGGAAAGCCCGCTTTGAACATCTATCATTGTGAAATCCTCGCCGAAAGTATGCGCGGGCCCGCCCAGTCCCTGGCCATAAGAGGTTGTGTCCGGAATATCATTGACCAACGGTTCCGGCCGGGTGTACACACCATCATTGTTCGAGTCAGTGTACGATTCCCACTCATCCTGTTTCAGAAACTGATCCGGCTGGACGATTTTTCCCGGACTGTCCGGGTCTCCGGGTCCGAAGTTTACTTCATTGCGCTTATAGGAAAGAATGACCTCGTAGTTGAAGTCCTTCGAAAGTGAATGTGTCATCTTCAGTGACGCCAGTTGCCAGTCGCGTTCATTCTGCGTGAGAGTTCCCGGTGTATCGCGGAAAGACCAGGAGAAGACGGGAGTGCGATTAAATGTTTTTTGGTAGGAGAGAATAAATTTCAAATTATTACGCGGCTTGAACGCAATATTTGTGTTCAGGTTATAATTGTTGTAAAGACGTTCAGGGACATTTATACCCAGCAGGCTGGCGCCGTCAAACTTCCGGTTGGATTGTCCTGTGACAAAATCGAGCGGATTGAAAGAACCGTCGTGCTTCTCAATCTCGGCATAGAAAAAGTATGTCAGCTCCTTGTCTTTGAGAAAGTTCAGACCAAGAGCCGGGAAAATTTTGCTGGTCAGGAAGGGATCGGGTCCGGCGAGCGTAAAGCGCACATTGTCGTAGTTTCGCGAGAATTTGTTAAGCGACGCGTTGCCGAAATCATCGGTAATAAAACGCAGGTTCAATGCTGTGCGGTCTGGCGATCCGGTCTGGGAGGTGATCTTAATCACGCCGGAAAGCGCATTGCCGTATTCGGGATCGAAACCATCTTTGATGACCTGAATCTCCTGCACCGAACCGGCCACCAGTGAAACTCCGCCCTGCACCGGGCCGGGACCGCCGACAGGGTCGCGGATATTGACGCCATCCACGATGAAAGCAATCTCACCGGCGCGCCCGCCGCGAATATGGATTTCACCTGTGTTTGAGGTAACCACCCCCACAATCGTCTTGAGCAAATCATCAACCGAGGTCACCGGCCGGTGTTGAATTTGTTCTTTCTGGAGCTTGGTGGAACTGGACACCTCAAACTTGTCAATCATCGGCGCATCAGCGAAAATTTTCACGCCTTCAAGCTCAGTGGTCGCATCCACCATTTTCACGTTCTGCTCAAAGGTCAACTCGCTGAATACTCGTACGTCAGTCACCGTAACTTCAGCATAACCCAGCATGGAGATTTTTAATTCATACACTTTGGGAGGGACAAGCCGAATCACATACTTGCCGTCAACATTAGTTATGGCGCCCATATCCGTGCCAACGATGGCGACCGATGCGCCGATTAGCGGCTCTTTAGTTTTCTTGTCGGTCACCACACCTTTCACTTGCCCGTAGTCGAGCGCAATCGCAGAACTGGCAAAAGCGCAGACCAGAGCCAGCGCCAGTGTGACCCGCAACAGACGCAAGCCAGCAGCGCCTGCGGCCGAATATGATCTGAATAATGTCATTTGTCTCATACGTCTCCCTCCGTATAAACGGCGTTGAGAATCATCCTGACAATACAACCCGCGCGTGTCTGGATTGTTCGGTCGACTTCTATGTGATACTCGTCCAGGCGACACAGCGGAGCAGGGTGTAACGCCTGTGTCCGGAAATACTCGGTTTTGATTCTGATCGCTCTAGTTTTCATAATCTTTTGTCTTAAGTCCGTTATCTTCTATCTGTTGGCTTCAAACTGATGCCGTCAATAAAGTCTCAAATGTTTTGCGCCGCCGGGTCCTCGGCCCTATGCCCTTCAAGTATCTGCCCTGTGAGTATCGCAACTTCGTTGGTCCGGTAATTGTCTCTCAGAGCAGGTCATTCCGCTTTAACTCGGCTTCAATTTTCGGCTGTCCTGGCTGTCAGCTATCACGGCCAGAGGCAGTGTAATTACGTCATATTTCCTGCTAAGTCAAGCGCTATGCGCCGCTGTAAGCCTGTCTGAAATATCCTCTCAAATATCCTCTCAAATATCTTCTCAAACCGAAATCGGTCAGTGTTTAACAGCTAGCCCAACTCTTCCCCGTCATCTATCGGAATCTGGCGCTCAGTGACCTGCCGAGACCACTCTAACTGCGAATTGACAATCCGCTTACGCACTTCTTCTCTTTTCCGTGAGGGCGTTTTGGGTAAGGGACCCGGCTTCCCGAACTGGCCCCGCTCCCCTGTCGGGTGCCCAGGCTCCGCCAAATCCTGAGATCAATTTAGCGCCT
>JADFNA010000378.1 GCA_022563625.1 Candidatus Zixiibacteriota bacterium | reverse complement strand
CACTTCACCCGAGGCGGTGGCCAGAGCCGGGGCGCCGATTCCGACTGCGAGATCAATTCCCGGATGATACTGCCCGCTGGCGCTGTCCTGAAAGCCGCGCGAGATGAACCCTTCCAGCGGAAGCCCGAAGGGGATACTCAGGTTGCGCGGAAATAGCGCCAGTCCGGCCGTGACCCCGAGTTGTTCTGAGGCCAGTGAATCCCGGCCAAAAGTCAGCGGAGTTAAGTTATGTTCCACACCGGCCATCTCGGCAACCTGAATCATTAACTCCTGGGCTTTGATCAGGTTGGCTTCCAAACGCATGACCTTTTGCCGGTATGATTCCAGGCGATATTCTTGATCGAGATATTGCGCTTCATATTTGTCCAGGCGGCCAAGTGTCAGCGTATATGCTCCGACGGCGGTGATGACAATTACCAATACCGTGGACAGAATGAATTTGTCCGGCGGCCAGACCCGAAATTGTGTACCACTGATTGAGACACTGTTTTTATCACCTCGCACTATGCGCAGTGAGAGCGGGTGTTTTGTTTGTTGTGTGTCGGTGGGCATGGTGACAATGTTTGTTTGATTTATTTTTAAGCGCTACTATCACTCATGTCTTTCTGAGGAATCCGGCAACTGCCGGGCGGCGTGAGAATCTTGTTTGTAGTGGCGATGCAAACTAGATTCTTCGCTTCACTTCGTTTTGTTCAAAATGACATTTTTCATTTTGATTTTGCGCGCTTATTCAGAAGAATAACTCCATTGATAACCAGTACCGGTCCAAGCCAGAAGAATCTGAGAAGTTTCAACCTTTTCAAAGTGCAACGCTTCGCCGATCATTTCAGTTCGAGATCCCCTTTTGTATTCAATGACTCTTCCATTCATCATTATTTTTATACCAGGGTGATAGGACTTCTTTCGTGATACACGCCATATGTCCAGTCTACGGTAATCATTCGTCTCATATTTACTTGTTGAGGTTCCGGCTCCAAAAATGAAATATTCTTCAGTTCCATAGTGAAAGATTATGAATCCAGTCATATTTACTTTTTCGTTTTCAACCATAATAGTGACATCTGGTTCACCATCGCCATTGAAATCACCTCTGATGTAGAAAGGGTTGTGTTCGTAGTAATAAGAATACAGTGTATCCAGGCCGTAATCTTTCATTTTCATATCAACCCAGGGTGGTACATTCCAGCGGTGAGCAATGTCAACTGTCCATCCCGGGTCACTATACGGTCTTGCCAGAAGTAGGGCTGCAGCTATTGAAAATACAATAAAGACAAGAACTATTTTTCGCATGGGTTCTCCTAGCTCCGTACTGTCTGCAACATCTCAAGCAAGCGATTCAAATCATTTACACCTGAATAGTGTATTTCGATCTTGCCGCGTTTCAAGCCCGGTTTGATTGTGACCGGCGCCTGCAGTGTTCGCTTGAGTGTGTTCTCGGCTTCTAGAATGTCAATGTCCTTGTGACGCGGGACAAGTTTGCGGCCGCGGCGGCCGCGCGGGTTACGTATTTGTGTCGCCTGTTCCATGTGACGCACAGTCAGAGATTCATCAATAGCGCGGTTGGCGAACAGGAGTTGTTCGTGCGGATCAGACAGCGCCAGCAGGGCGCGCGCATGTCCTTCGGATAATTTTCCCTCGGCGACATATGTTTTAACCTGATCTGACAGGCCGAGCAGGCGCAGTGAGTTAGCAATCCCCGAGCGTGATTTTCCGATAGTTTTGGAAATTTCCGCCTGTGTCATCTGATAGCTTCTCATCAGGCGCTGATACGCCTCGGCGGTTTCGATAGCGTTGAGGTCCTCGCGTTGCAGGTTTTCCATCAGCGCCAGTTGCAGGAGTTTTTCATCGGGCATAGGCGGCAATGTCCTGACCGGCGCCGTTTTCAGTCCGGCCAGCCGCGCCGCGCGCAAACGGCGCTCGCCGGCGATCAGCATATAGCCGTTTTCTTCTTTGACCACCAACAGCGGCTGCAGTACACCCTCGGCTCTGATAGATTCGGCCAGTTCATTCAGACTTGATTGATCAAACCTGCGCCGTGGCTGAAGGCGATTGGGGAAAATTGCCGTCAGTTCAACCTCGGTCTCAATACTTCCACCCGGGGTCTCGGTTACATGCGAGGCATCGCTGACGCGACCGGAGACCTGGCTGATCAACGCCTCTAACCCCCTGCCTAACACTTGTTTACTCATCATGCTGCTCCCATCAGTTCACTGGCGAAGGCCAGATAGTTTTCCGCTCCAGAGCACAGAATGTCGTATTGAACAATCGGCTTGCCAAACGACGGCGCCTCGGACAGGCGTACGTTTCTATTGATAACTGTTTGATAGACTTTATCTTGAAAGTGCTTGCGAATCTCCTCGGCGACCTGTTTGGAGAGATTCAGACGCGAATCATACATGGTCAAGAGCGCGCCCTCGATTTCCAGATTCGGGTTGAGATGGTTTCGAACCAGTTCGACTGTCTTGAGTAATTGCGTAAGTCCTTCAAGCGCATAGTATTCACATTGAACTGGTATCAACACTGAGTTGGCCGCTGTCAGGGCGTTGATAGTTAAAAGGCCCAAAGACGGCGGGCAATCGACTATTATATAGTCATATTTGTCTTGCTCTGGAGCTAGAGCTTCTTTGAGTCGAGTTTCGCGGGCTATTTCGCTGACCAACTCCAGCTCGGCCCCTACCAGGGAAATCGTGGATGGAACCATTTTCAGTGTTGGCAGCTCGGTATCCAGTGTTACTTCCTCGATCGTTTTTTTCCGCAAAAGGCAGTCATAAATGGATTCAGTCAGGGGTTTTTTTTCTACTCCCATTC
>JADFNA010000377.1 GCA_022563625.1 Candidatus Zixiibacteriota bacterium | reverse complement strand
ATCTGAGCCGAACATAACGCCTGGCTTGCTCGATGCTTTGAGCGCCCAGTACGCAACGCGAATGGAGCCCGAAGACCTGGCAGCCTATGTCTACGGGCTGCTGGCGCAACCAGCGTTTACCGAGCGCTACGCTAAAGAGCAGGGACTGTTTCGCACAGATGCAACACCCGACCCTCGTTTCACTGACACATTGGAGCTGGACCTGGCAACGGTTGAACCCGCCCTGGCCGGGCCAAAACGACCGCAGGATAGAATACTGTTGTTGAACATGAAAAAGCAGTTCGCCGAAGACATACGCAAACCTGTCGACAGCGGCGGCTTTGGGCTGCCGGATGATAAAGTATCGGACGCCGTGCAAATCAACTGGAAAGATGATTCATTCCCCGCCGAGAAACTGACCCATGGTTCAGTGGTTATCGCAGCCATTACTTCATGCACAAACACAAGTAATCCATCAGTCATGCTGGCGGCCGGCCTGTTGGCGAAAAAAGCCGTCGAACGCGGGCTGGTTGTGCCGCGACATGTCAAAACATCAATCGCCCCGGGATCAAAAGTTGTCACGGAATACTTAACACATTCTGGATTGCTGCCGTATCTGGAAAAACTCGGGTTCTATATCGTAGCTTATGGCTGCACGACCTGCATCGGAAACAGCGGACCGCTGGCCGAGCCTGTCGTCGAGGCAATCGATGAGCGCGATTTAATTGTCGCGGCAGTTCTCTCGGGAAACCGCAATTTCGAGGGCCGCATCAGCCCGCATACACGCGCCAATTACCTGGCCTCGCCGCCGCTTGTTGTCGTGTATGCCCTGGCCGGTAATGTAAACATTGACCTGTCAAGTCAGCCGTTGGGGAAAGACAGCTCTGGGGCTGATGTTTTCATGGCAGACATCTGGCCGACAAATGCTGAGATAAGCGGCGCAATCAGCGCCTCGGTAAATCGTGACATGTTTATCAGCCGCTATGCTGAAGTGTGGGAGGGAAACCCTGAGTGGAACGCCATACCCGGCGCAGGAAGCGATCAATACGCCTGGACTGACTCTTCAACATACATTCAGGAGCCGCCGTTTTTTGAAGGCATGACAACCGATACTCCGGGAATCAGTGAACTTCATGGCATGCGCGTTCTGGCGCTGTTTGGAGATACTATCACGACCGATCATATCTCGCCGGCCGGGGCAATTCCCAAAGACGGCCCGGCCGGATTGTATTTGCAATCACTGGGAGTGACGCCAAAAGAGTTTAATTCATTCGGTTCCCGGCGCGGCAACGACCGCGTTATGACACGCGGCACATTTGGCAACATCCGCATCAAAAACCGCATGGTCCCCGGCGTTGAGGGCGGTGTGACTGTCCATCATCCTTCGGGAGAAAAAATGTCGATTTATGACGCAGGAATGAAATATAAAGAGAGCGCGACACCGTTAATCGTCCTGGCCGGCAAAGAATACGGCGCCGGCTCCTCGCGTGACTGGGCGGCCAAAGGGACATATTTGCTTGGAGTGCGGGCGGTCCTGGCCGAAAGTTTCGAGCGCATCCACCGCAGCAACCTGGTCGGCATGGGTGTCTTGCCGCTTCAGTTTTCTGATGGTGAAAACTGCCAGTCGCTGGGGCTGGATGGCAGCGAAACATTTGATATTCTGGGATTGAACGACAATCTGCGCGCCCTGCAGACGCTGACGCTGCGCGTCACAAAGGCCGACGGATCAATTTTTGAAACAGAAGTTACGGCGAGAATAGAGACGCCGGTTGAAATCGAATACTACCGCAATGGCGGCATTCTGCATGCGGCGCTGCGTACTATGGCAAAACAATAATAGCGTTCACCTTGCATCAAAACTAAAATGTCAATGACTGCCACAGACGGAGCGCTCAAGAAAACCCCGTTCCATGCGTATCATCTTGAACGCCGGGCAAAGATGGTCCCTTTCGCCGGATACGATATGCCCGTGCATTATGGTTCAATGACCGCCGAACATCAGGCCGTGCGCAGCAATGTCGGGCTGTTTGATCTGTCGCATATGGGAGAGATTCTCGTGCGCGGCGCTGATTCGCTGGCGTACCTGCAAAAAGTCACCTGTAATGACGTATCGGCGCCGGGGCAGATACAATATACAGCGCTACTCTATGAAAACGGGACATTTGTTGACGACCTGCTCCTGTACCGTATGGCTGACCATTTTCTGATGGTCGTCAACGCCTCAAATATCGCGAAGGACTTCGCCTGGCTGGAAGCGCAGTTGGAAGGCGATGTAACTCTCGACAATCAATCAGATCACTACGGCCTGCTGGCGCTGCAGGGGCCAAACGCAGAGCGCCTGCTGGATGAAATTACCGACTATGATTTGAAAAGTCTCAAGAACTTTGAACATGCGCAGATTTCGCTATGCGGCGCTCCGACCCTGATCTCACGGACGGGATATACCGGCGAAGACGGTTTTGAAATATATCTCAGGCCGGACCAGACAGATACAGTTTGGAAATCGATCACAAGCGCCGGTGAAAAATATGACCTTAACCTGATTGGTCTCGGCGCGCGTGACACGCTTCGCCTGGAAATGAAAATGGCGCTGTATGGCAACGACATTGATCAAACAACAAGCGCGCTGGAAGCGGGACTGTCGTGGATTGTTAAATTTGACAAAGGGACATTCATCGGGAGGGATGCGCTTCTCGCCCAAAAGAAAGCCGGTGTCAAACGCAAACTTGTCTGCATCGAGTTTTCCGAGCGCTGTGTTCCGCGCCAGGGTTATACTCTGCATGACAGCGCTGGCGCTGAGATTGGCGCTGTTACCTCGGGCGCATTCTCGCCTACTTTGCAAAA
>JADFNA010000024.1 GCA_022563625.1 Candidatus Zixiibacteriota bacterium | reverse complement strand
GTTCACAAAAGCAAGTCCAAGATGTGTTCCTACGATGGCGTACTCACTTCCATCAGGTGCGGACCAACCCCAGACGTCACTGCCGCCGAGACCGCCAATATTGCCAAACGAAAAGGTGGCGATGTTACATAACAGAAACGCGCTGTCGGGCACAGCATTGGAGTTCAGCGACACTGATCCGCCAGATTCTACGCCGCTGCCCGGGATAAGAGCGGTTGTTACAACATTCGCCGGTGAAAGGCGCTCAGCCGCCAGCGGATGGGCGAATAAGGAAATTCCTATGGCGGCGCAAATTACGAAAATGGCTGATAGTGATGTCTGACGCCGACTCTTGGCGTCCATAGGAATTGATTGGGCGGATTCAAAAGGAACGTGAGAAAAAATGTACGGCATGACATGGTCCTCCCCTGTCAGAAGGGTGTTCAATCCTCGACATAAGGTTTTGAGTTACAATCTCACTTCCTCACTCGAAAGTTTAAGCTGGCCCCCGACAGGGAAAACCCGAGCGAAATATACGCTACCAGTATAATACAATTTTCAAGAATGTGTGAATAATCTCACAGTAGTCAGGTGATCGCCACATCCGGAGTTTATCCTGAGCGAAGACGAATGGCTTCCCGCAAAGACGATTTAGGGTTTATCAACAAGGCGCCTGGTGGGGCTTGGCTGAGGCAGTGCGACAAATCTAGGCCGCTTCTACCGTATTGTATAATTCTTGCAATTCAGAAATCTGTGACTTACCATCTATGGACAGTTTGTCCACTTTTCTTGACGACAGACAAGTGTTTTTGATACATTCATTAGCGATACGGAACAGGACGGTGATGCCTTGAAGAATTACTTTGTTTATCTGGCAGTGATAGTCAGTGGCGGGTCTGTGCTTGCGGTTGAACTGCTGGGCGTCAGGATCATAGCTCCATTCTATGGTTCGAGCTTGTATCTCTGGTCAGCGCTGATAAGTATCACGCTCGCCGCTCTCAGCGTCGGATATATGCTGGGTGGCCGATGGGCAGACCGTGGAGTGAAACTGGAGCGTTTCTGCGCGATTATTGGTCTCGCCGGGCTGTGGATTATCCTCATTCCCTGGTTACTTACTCCCGCTTTGTCATTGACTGAGGCGCTCGGTATTCGCACCGCCGTCCTGGTAACCGCTACGGTCCTGTTCTTCCCTCCGCTGGCTTTTTTGGGCATGGTCAGTCCGTACGCGATCAAATTAAAAGTGACCGGTCTTGATGATGTTGGACGGACCGCTGGAGATCTCTACGCAATATCAACAGTGGCAAGTGTAGTTGCGGCTTTGGCGACCGGTTTCTTTTTGATTCCGAATGTGGGTGTCTCGCGCCTGATATTTGTAATCGGATTATCATTGATTGCGACTGCAACAATCGGAATCCTGACGCATAACAGAAAGTTCGCAGCTCCGTCTGCTCTTGTTCTCCTTGCCGTTGTCGCAGCCGGAGTGTTCTTTTCTCCTTCCCGGCAGCCTGACCCGAAAATCGGCTTGCTGGCGATTGAACAGAGTGAGTATGCCGAAATTCGCGTTGTCGATTATCGCGACTCACGATTCATGCTCATCGATGGCGGCACACATACCATAGTATCGCCGGGAACATGGGAATCGCACTTTCCTTATGTCAATGTGCTGGACATCGCCAAAGGATTCTTTGACCAGCCGGGCGAAGCGCTGCTTATCGGCCTTGGCGGCGGCTCAGTCGTAAAAAGTTTTGTGCGTGACGGATGGAAAATCGATGCTGTAGAAATTGATCCTGTGGTGACGCAAGTGGCATACGAATTTTTCGGACTTAAAAAAAGTGAAGCCCGCGTCTGCGAAATGGATGGGCGCGAGTTCTTGATTCGGAATTCAAAAAAGTATGATCTGATTATCATGGACGCGTTTGGGAGCAGTTCAATTCCGTTTCACCTGGTAACTACAGAAGCATTCGGCCTCATTCGGTCGCGACTGAACGCCGCTGGTGTTTTCGCTATGAATATTGAAGCGGTCGGCTGGGACGATATAATTGTGCGCTCACTTGCTGCGACAGTGAACCAACAGTTTCGGCACACACTGGTCCTGCCGATCGCCGAGCCGCCTGACCAGCTTGGGAACCTGGTGATCCTGGCCTCCAATGACAGTTTGACTCTCGAATCTGACCCGCCGGTCCCGGACTATCGTTTCAGCGCCGAATATGACCGGGCACACGCGTGGGACAACCGTTTTATCGTAGACACTACGGGGGTTCAAATTCTCACTGATGATCTCAACCCGATTGACATCTGGGCTGAACGGGTGAATCTGGTGGCGAGAAGGAATTTACACGAATACTTCGAAAAGAAAGGGCTTGCCTGGTAAGACAAAGATCAGCCGCTGGACATCGGCGTGATCTCGCCGCTGACTTCGACAACCACCGGATGGCCTTCAAGTTCCGCCGGAACTTTTTCCTCAATTTCGGAGGTCTTTTCGATCACATAAACTTTGATACACGGCGTCTTGTCTTCCAACTCACCAATGGCCACAGCGGCCACTCCGGGAATTTTCATCAGCTCATCTACATGAGCTTCCATAACAATCTTGATATCACGGCTTGACACGTTTTTAGACTTTTCAGTTTCGTTTGCTTGCTCTTGGCCACAGGAATTAAATACCATGGCGACCGCAAAAATAGCGAGCGTCACTCCCGAACATACAAGAATACGCGGAAACTTCCTACTCATAGCTCTTCCATCTTTTCCAGACACGTTTAATTTTCTGAGGCCAAATAAATTGAGCCCGCCCCTGCATCACGAAGGGCGGGCTCAAGTATTACTTATTAAGACAGCCAGAATGACCTTTCGATTAGTTGCCGACCATCGAAGCGCCTAAGAAACTTAGCACATCATTAATCGGGTTTGCAATGGCAATTTTTCTGCTACCGGCGAAAAGCAGGCCAACAGCTCTTGGGTTGCTGGTGACATCTTCGACCATTAGTGAGCCGGAGTCTCCACCCTTGAGGAACTTGCTGCCTCTGTTCCCGATGATAATCTGACCGGTGAAGGTCTCTGTGAAAGCAGTACCGCCAGCGCACTCGTTATTGTATGTAATATTGACTGTGGCGTTTAGAGCGTCTACAGTACTGCGAGAAAGCCCTGTTGTCCGGCCACTCTTCTTGACATCCTGTCCGATAAAAGCGCCGACGGTTGTAGCCGAAATGGTCCCGATTTCAAGAATGGCGCCGGTTTCATCAACCATTCCGCTAATTATATTTGCGCTCGAGCAATCGACATTGCTACTCGGAAGTGAGCTTGTAACGACAAGCGTCGCGACCTCCTGAGCGTTATTGGCGTTACATCCAATATCAATCAGCGCTGGCTGAATTACCGGATCGCCGGTCGTGGCTACAATGCCATTACCGCCGTCCACGATGTCCGCCTCAAACACGTGGTAGTTGCTGAGAATGCGCTTCTGGTCGCCTACTTGAATCAGGGAGCCGAGCGTTCCGCCGCAGCAAAAACCATTGGCCAGGTCAAATCTCCATCCCCCGGATGTCCCGAGAATAATCGGAGGAGTCTGTTTATCTCTTTTAGGGTCGATATCTTCATCGCCGCCACCGCCGCCTCCGCCGGGTCTACCTTTCATGGCGACAATTGTATCAGTCAGAACGACGCGCACAGGTACACCGTCGAGTTCGGTCGGGGCGGCCAGCCGTGCGCTCTCGGATGTCACCAAGATCATCACTGCCGGCAGACCCGCTTCGTTAATTGTTGTGGCCGTTCCGATTACGTCCGCTCGCGCCATAAGCGCTTTGGTGTGGCGAATTTGGACAGCCATGACTGACTGCACGGCAGGATTCTTGAGGCTTAGTTGTCCAGCGAAGGAGGCGTCCGAGGAGACGGGGGATTTGTCTGACTCGGAACAGCCCCAAAGACCGATGGTGAGAACTAGGACCCCAATTCCCAAGAGCGTATAGAAACGCTGTTGCGATGAGGTAAGCTTCATTCAATTTCTCCTTGTGAGCTAGAGGAATTTTGCCTTGTCAAAATCATTTTCCTGAGGGTCAAGGTGCATATTTAGCTTTGCGATGTCAAGAGAATTCTCTGATTCTTGACCCCCAAAGTTCCCTGTGGATATAGGGTCCCTAAGTCGAAAGTGAGGCGAGATGGCCAAGCATTGTTCCGCTTGAACAAAATCCGACCTTTTCTGCCGAATTATTGCAACCAACCCTCTGGTAACTACATCGGCAGATAAATCCTTGACTGTAAGCTGCCCTCACCCCCTTGACCTGCCTGCCGAAATAGGCGACATTTATAGACTGGTCGGCCGGGCGGAGCGTGGCTGAGGAGAATGGGCTTATTCGCGGAAACTTATTGGCGCCTTTTTCGTAATATATTGGTGGTCAGGAATGTCCACACCAGAATTGACCGTAAAAGACTGCCTCACTAACCACATACAGCCAGCAGACCCGCGAAATCACGCATAAAAAACAGCGATTATCAGTCAAGCTATAATCTAGTTAGTCCAATCTTAATCAAGACATTCAAGCAAGTGAATCAAAGTCAATCTAACCCCATTTTCAACCGAAGGAGTCTATCGTGAGAAGGACATTCCTAACTCTTATTCTGTGCGCCTTTGCGTTTACGGCCTTGCTGGCTGTTGACGGCGCGGCCATTCCGCGAGGAGACAACGCAAGCAAGAAATCGTCGTCCTCGTCCAAGAAAGACAAAAACGGAGACAAGAAAAAGAAAGATTTCAAAAAGGTCGTCAAAGATTTTCGCAAGGTCGAAGGCCTCTTTGATCTGTACATCAACGACGAAAACGGAAAGATGTATGTTGCCATCAAACCAGACCAGCTCAAAGTCGTCTATCTATGCGGCATTACGCGCAGCGCCGGTGACGGGTCTTTCTATGATTCCGGTTCTATGGGCGGCGAGTTCCCCTTCTTTTTCAAGCGCGTAGGTGAAAGAATTCAAATGCTGGTCGAAAACGTCCTGGTCCGCGCTGACGAAAAATCGGCAATCTCACGAGCCCTGGAACGCGGACTGTCAAACTCCCTGTATGCCAGCGGAAAAGTTGTCAAGGCCAAACCCGGTCCCGACGATGAAATCCTGATTGACGCGGCTGACTTTTTTGTGCGTGATGTCGGAAACACCGCCTATTTCCTGGGCTCCCAGCGCAAGACGGGTTTCAGTTTCGATAAGTCCAACAGCCATTTCGGGACCTGCAAGTCTTTTCCGGAAAACACCGAGATTGATGTTAATTTGTACTTCAAAACCTCTAAACCCAGTCCCGGCGCCACATATCTGATGTCGCCGTACTCAATGATTCATACCTATCATTTCTCACTTTCCACCCTGCCGGAGACCGGCTATACCCCGCGCATCGCTGATGACCGTGTCGGTCATTTCCTGACGCTCTATCAGGACTATAGCAATCTGGACACCGAGACCCCGTATGTGCGCTACGTCTCGCGCTGGCATCTGGAAAAAGACGAGCCATACGCGGCAATGTCCAAGCCGAAACAGCCGATTGTGTTCTGGCTGGAAAACACTATCCCGGAGGAGTACCGCCGCGCGGTTGGTGAGGGCGTGTTGTATTGGAACAAATCATTCGAGAAAATCGGTTTCACTGACGCGATTGTCGTCAAGCAAATGCCGGATGACGCCGAATGGGACCCGGCCGATGTGCGCTACAGCACGGTGCGCTGGATGGTCATGCCCGGCGCCGGCTATGCCGTCGGACCGTCACGCACCAATCCTTACACGGGCCAGATCTATGACGCAGATATCCGCATCAGCTCGGACTTTATTCGCTACATGTTCAACTATGTGGAAACCTCGGTCAAGCCAATCGCCTTTGGACCCAATGGCAACCCGCCCGAGATGGAGTGGGAATCTTTTTACAACGGTCTGACGCCGGAGCAGAAGCAGCGTTTCTGCAATTATGGTAATGAAGCTGTCATGGAAGCCGCCTATGCGCATTCGCTGCTGATGACCCGCAACACATTCGACGACAAAGACGAAGTCACCAAGAAATTTGTGCATCAATACATAGTAGACCTGGTGGCGCATGAAGTCGGGCACACGCTCGGCTTCAGACACAATTTCAAGGCCTCAACCATGAACACCGCCTCCCAACTGGCCGATTCTGACCACACTCTCAAGAACGGCCTGATTGGAACCTGTATGGACTACACCCCGGCCAATATCGCACCGGAAGGGACCGTCCAGGGCGAGTTCTTTACCACCACACCGGGACCCTATGATGACTGGGTGGTTGAATACGCCTACGCGCAGTTCGACGCCAGTACACCGGAAGGTGAACTGGCGGAATTGGATGAACTGGCTTCACGTGGCGCCGAAGCGGGTTTGCAATACGGCACCGACGAAGACGCACTGGGCGGTTCGGTGCGTTCGATTGATCCGACCTGCAACTACTTCGACCTTGGCGACGATCCATTCACTTACTACAGCGATCGTGTGGACATGACAAATGAGCTGTGGCAGAAGATGGAAGGCCACTTCGAAAAGGACGGCCTGAACTATTATAAATTGCGCCGCGTTTTCTCCACAGGCTGGCGCGGATTTCGTGAAGCCTCTCGAAATATCTCCAAATTCGTCGGCGGTTATTATCACACTCGCGCGCATGTCGGTGACCCGGGCGCAACAGTCCCGTTCACCCCGGTAGAAGTTGACAAACAGTATGCCGCCATTGACTTTATCAATGACAAAATCTTCGCCGCGGACGCGTTCAATATTCCCGCACGCACGCTCAACAAACTCCAACCGGAGCGCTTCCCGGACTTTAACTTCTCAGTCTGGACGTTAGAGCGTATCGACTATCCGCTTCATGACGCAGTGTTGAATGTCCAGCGTAATGCGCTCTACAGGCTGTATGCCTCAACCACGCTTAAGCGTGTCAACGATCAGGAGATGCGTTTTAGCGGAACAAAGACGTTCACCATGTCCGAAATGTTCCGCCGTCTCAGGCGGGGTATCTGGACCGAACTTCAAGGTGACGGAAATATCAACAGCTTCCGCCGCAACCTCCAGCTCGAACATCTGAAAGTTCTCAAGGACGTGTACATGAACGTGGCCAATACTTGGCCCCAGGACGCACGCTCTCTGGCGCTCAATGATCTTGACGTGCTCGATCGGGCAATCGGCGGCATAGTCAGCCGCGGAGCGGTCAACGACATGACCGCCAGCCACCTCAAGCGCGTAGTCAGCGAAATCAAGGCCGTCCGCGAAGCGACTGTCCTGCGCAAATAAAGTGGATTGAAACATCCGAACCCTTACGGGCCGGAGCGCACAGCAGCGCTCCGGCCTTCTTTTTCGTCTGAAACTCCAATACTTATCCACAAAACCTCACTCTTTTCGGCCACATTTGTGACATCAATTTCACACTTCCGTTTGGCGTGATTCACCCATTCGGCTATATTGGAACTGGTGATCGCTGTCACCCTGTAATGACACTCATACGACGGATCAAAATGGAGTAAGAACCTGTGAAAACCGAACAAGCCGCAACGTCCTCAGAAGCCCCGAGCCAGGAGTCCGCATCTCCGGACGCCCTTTACGAACCTCGGCCCTGTCTGGACAAGGGGTTTGTGCGGCTGGTTGACTATATGGGCGGCGATGACGCAATTGTGCAGGCCGCACGGGTGAGCTACGGTAAAGGCACCAAGAAGACCTCCGTTGATCGCGGCCTAATCCGCTATCTAATGCGCCACGCACATACCACTCCGTTTGAAATGGTGGAGTTCAAGTTTCATGTTAAGCTGCCGATTTTTGTGGCGCGCCAATGGATCCGTCACCGCACCGCAAATGTGAACGAGTACTCTGGCCGCTATTCTATCATGGAAGATGAATTCTACGCCCCCCGGCAAAATGACATACACTTTCAAAGCCGGCTGAATAAACAGGGACGCGACAGCGCCGAACCGCCTGAGGCGCTGCGTGATCGGTTCCGCTCAATTACTGTCAAGACCGGCGAGGATTCATACACCGAGTATAAGGAGTTCATTGGCGAAGACCTGGCGCGCGAATTGGCGCGTATTAATCTGCCGATTTCGTTGTATACCCAGTGGTACTGGAAAATCGACCTGCACAACCTGTTCCATTTCCTCAGGCTGCGGATGGACGACCACGCACAGTATGAAATTCGCGTCTATGCCACCGCAATGGCCGGGATTGTCAAACACATAGCGCCTCTGGCGTATGAAGCGTTTGAGGATTATTCAATCAACGCAGTCAGTTTCAGCGGGCCGGAGTTGAGGCTTCTGGGCGGCAGGCTGGCGGACTTGGATATTGCTGAAAGTGACGCGAAAGCGGCGGGCGTCTCCAAGCGCGAACTCAAAGAGCTTCAAAACAAGCTCAAGAAAATCCGGAATATTAAGTAGAATATTAAATTATAGAACCAACTGAGGAAAGCTTGGCTGTGGACTGTCTCAGGTGATTTCTCCATCGAAGGGGTGCGCGGTTTTGCGAATAATCTCCCACGCCTCTTCGGCGGTTTCAGCATAGCTGAACAATTTCAAATCATCCGGGTGAATGACTCCTTCTTCGACCAGCGTCTCAAAGCTTATTATGCGCTCCCAGAAATCTTTTCCGAACAGAATAATCGGCAGGCTCCGCGCCTTTTTCGTCTGCACCAGCGTCAGCGCTTCGAACAACTCGTCAAGCGTCCCATACCCTCCGGGGAACACGACCAGCGCCCGCGCACGCATCATGAAGTGCATTTTTCGAATCGCAAAATAATGGAACTGAAAGCATAATTCAGGTGTGATATACGGATTCGGGGCCTGCTCCTCCGGCAACACAATGTTCAGCCCGATGGTATTGGCCCCGATGTCGTACGCTCCCCTGTTGGCCGCCTCCATCACTCCCGGCCCTCCGCCGGTCACTACTACATAGTCACACTTGCCGTCTGTCTGACACTGGCTGCTGACCAGACGCGAAAAGCGCCGAGCTTCTTCGTAATAATGGGACTTGGCCAGAACATTATTGGCCACCCTGAGCTGGCGCTGAAGCTCCTTGTTTTCAGGGTCTTCATGAAGGCGCTCTTCCAGTTTGGTGATCTTTATCTTTGACTGCGATTCGGACAGTATTCGTGTTCCGCCAAAACAGACGATTGTTGATGTAATTTGTTTTTCCCTCAGGGCCATATCCGGCTTGAGCATCTCAAGCTGCAAGCGCACACCCCTCAGACGCCGCTGGCTGAGAAACTCCTCGTCTTCAAATGCCAGTTGGTTGGAAGAAGCGCTTACCAGCGCTTGTTGCATGGCCTCAAGATCACTGTCAGTCAGCGTTGCGCTGCGCAGCATAGCCTGGCTTTCCGAAAGTTCGGTTTCTGCCTTTGATGTTTTCTCGTTGGCGCTCATTTACTTACCTGCGTGTATACGGTTTAGAAGGTCACTGACAGATATCGCCAGCTCTATCTATTTAACCCCTTCAGGCTGTCAGGGTTCAGAAGTCGCACAGGGGCCTCCGGCTGACAGGTCAAATGAACCATATTGACAGTATCGGGCGCAAGCATGAAATTTCGAGCTGTGCGGGTTCTCCCGTTCCCAACCCAGGGCTAAAGAAACAGCACAGAGCGACTACTTCGGCCTTGTACGCAGGCGTGGAAACGGTTCCCAAGAACGCTAATCGTGAGAATTGTGAAGAGTTCGCTTATCGCCTCATATTCGAGCGGGTTCTTCCGGGCGTTCCAATCCTGTGGACATATGATCGGCGCCACTCGTAACGACGTGTAGATGAAAATCGGTGAGTCAGAATTCACCCGGTGAATCTGGATCGGCCAATAAAAAGGCGGTGCAAGCCCCGCCTCTACAGTTTATTCAATGAATTGATTTGTTTGCTGTGAATTATTAGGACCCTACGCAGTCGCCAGAGCTTTTTTGGACCGTTCGAATGCGGCATGGACCTCATCAAACTTATCCGCCAGTTCGCCTGCGGTTTTTCGATAGGCTTCCTTGTCATCCCAAGCGTCAATCGGGGTCAGAATTTCAGTCGGAACATTTGGACAGGAAACAGGGACTTCCAGCCCGAAGATCGGGTCAACTTTGGTTTCCACCTCGGCCAGTGATCCATCCAGCGCGGCGCTGACTATTGCCCGCGTGTGCTGGAGGCTAATCCGCCGGCCGGTCCCATACGCCCCGCCAATCCAGCCGGTGTTAATCAGCCAGCAGCGGGAGCGATGTTTGGCGACTTTCTTGGCCAACAGGCCGGCATAAACCGACGGTTTATGCGCCATAAACGGCGCGCCAAAGCAGGCCGAAAAAGTTGCCACCGGCTCGGTGATACCCTTTTCTGTTCCCGCAACCTTGGCCGTGTATCCAACCAGGAAGTACCTCATGAGTAATTCCGGGGTCAGTTTCGCTACCGGGGGAAGCACGCCGAATGCATCGGCGGTGAGCAAAATGATATTCGACGGATGTCCGCCTCGTCCTGAGGGAACGATATTGTCAAGCTGGTCAATCGCATAGGCCGCGCGCGTGTTCTCGGTGTGGGTGTCATCGTCCAGATCAATTTTGCCGGTCGCGGGATCGAGAACAACATTTTCTAAGACCGTTCCGGGATTGGACATCATCCGGTAAATCTCCGGTTCACCCTCGGCCGACAGACGGATAACTTTGGCATAACAACCGCCCTCATAGTTGAACACACCCGCGTCCGACCAACCGTGCTCGTCATCGCCTATCAGCGGCCGTTTCGGATCAGTCGAAAGAGTTGTCTTCCCTGTGCCGGACAATCCGAAGAAAATCGCCGTTGACCCATCGCTGCCCTGGTTTGCGCTGCAGTGCATCGACATCACACCTCTCAGCGGCATCAGATAGTTCATGACCGTAAAGATGGATTTTTTGATCTCGCCGGC
>JADFNA010000376.1 GCA_022563625.1 Candidatus Zixiibacteriota bacterium | reverse complement strand
GGTCTTTGGCCGCAGCTTTGTCACCCATCTGGCGAATCATCGCCGGAGAGGGACCAATGAATGTCATCTTGCAATCTTCACAAATCTGCGCAAACTCTGCGTTCTCCGCCAAAAAACCATAGCCGGGATGTATCCCATCGGCGTTACACACTTCGGCGGCCGCGATTATGCGTTTCGGATCAAGATAACTCAGCTTTGACTGCGGCGGCCCAATACACACGGCTTCATCGGCAAAACGCACATGCAGCGATTCACGATCGGCCTCACTATACACAGCCACAGTCGGAACGCCCAACTCCCGACAAGCGCGAATTACCCTAAGCGCAATCTCACCTCTGTTGGCAATAAGTATCTTCTTAAACAAATCTCGACCCACTCGTTGATGGACTATTCATAAACCCATGTCCGACTTTTGACAAACCCAATTCCGTCTTTGCGAGGAGTCCGCCTGGGCGGACGACGCGGCAATCTCCGCCGAACTTGGGCGCCCCACCGCTTGCGGTGGGACTGGTTGAACATCTCACAGTCAAAACGTCTAACACCATATCCAACAGACGCTTAACAATCCCGTCCGGATTCGGCCCCGGCGAGCGCCCCACCGCTTTCGGTTCCCCGGAGCGAGCGCCCCACCACTTGCGGTGGGATTGGTTGCGGTCACCCGGAGCGGCAAAAACCCGCCCGACAACCGAATCACCGGAATATAGCACATCCAGCCAGCCAGCCAAACCGGGAAATTGTCAGGCAACCAATTCCCCCAGAAGTGTGTCATTTGTATAGCTGTAAATCAATTACAGCTATAGTCTACGCAACTTCATAACAACTAATTCGTAAGTAGTTGCGGGAGGCCAGATCAACAATGAATCAAACTCACACAACTTGCCACGAGGAATCAAGATGAAGAAAACCGCAATATTCGCCGCCGGCCTTATGCTCATCGGCCTAACATTGCCAATCTCAGCAAAACCAGGCCCGGACCATCTCAAGTTAGTCGCCAGAGGCATGATTGAGTCGCTAAATTCTGAAGATACTGGACTGCGCGAACGCTTCTTGAAAGACCACTATGTCAACGCCGACAGCGCCTCAGCGCTGGAACGCTGGCAAGGACACTTGCAGCGATTTTCACAAGAGTTGGGAAAAGTCGAGATACACAACATTGATGTCTCAGACCCGGCGCAATTGCATATACTCATTCGCACAATGAACTCACGCACACTTAGCCAGTGGATAGATCTTTCGGTGTATATGGACCAGGATAATCCGGAACAGTTTTTTTCAATGGGACAGTCCCCGGGACAAGACCCGAATGTCGTCCTCCCGGATCGTCCGCTAACGACTATCGAGATCGCGCAGTATGTTAGCGGCCTTATTGATGACATGGTTGCGCGTGACGTATTCTCCGGCGCCGTGTTACTGGCCAAAGACGGCAAGCCGTTTTTTACCGGGGCTTATGGCAAAGCAGACCTTCGCTGGGGAATTGACAACAAACTCGACACAAAGTTTAATCTTGGCTCTATGAACAAAATGTTCACCGGCGTGGCGATTTGCCAGCTCGCCTCCCAGGAAAAACTCTCTTTCGATGATCCAATTAGCAAGTACCTCCCCGACTATCCGAACGAGGACGCAGCTACCAGGGTGACCGTACATCACCTGCTGACTCATACCTCGGGCATGGGAAGTTACTGGGACGCGATGGATAAAATGGATTGGACAGCGCTGCGCAGTATCAAAGATTTTGCCGACCTGGCATCGGGCGATCCGCTCACGTTCGAGCCAGGTGAGAGATTCCAGTATAGTAATTGCGGTCCATTGGTGTTAGGTCTGATTATTGAAGCGGTCTCCGGCCTGGATTATCACGAGTACATCCGCGAGTTCGTCACAGGACCGGCAGGTATGATTAACACCGATTGTTATCACGCTGATGACGTAATCCCTAATCTTGCACAGGGTTACTTTTGGAACGACGAAACGAATGCGTATCGCAGTAATATTTTCGCACACTCTGCGCGTGGCTCCGCCGCTGGCGGCGGATTCTCAACGGTCGAGGACCTGCAGCGTTTTTCCGAAGCGCTTTATGACGGAACACTTTTGCCCGCGCATATGGTCGACATCTACACCACCGGCAAGGTGGACATGGGGCCGAATGACAGGTACGCCTATCTAATCTCCGACAGCCGCTGGGATGGACATCGCACGGTTGGACATAATGGCGGAGCGCCGGGCATCAATGCCGACCTGAAAATATTCACGGACCTTGGATTCACTGTGACCGCCATGAGCAACTACGACGGCGCCGCCAACGCAATTACAACTTACGCCACACGCCTGATCACACACAAACGATCAATCCCCAATTAGTTTACAGCTACAACTTAGAAAAGCCGCAGCCCGGTAGGTCAGGAGGAGCCAGTGGCGCAGCCACCCCTGCGCCCCTGACATCTCTCAAAAGGAAATCCTCAAGATTCTATTGTAGAGGCGTCCCTTGAGGCGCCCGATTAGTTTGAGCGACCCCGGCGGCCTGTCCCCTCTGGGGCAGGTTTCCAGACCCCCCCCCATATCGTCATTGCGAGGAGCGAAGCGACGCAGCAATCTCTCTCTTACGCATGTCCCACCTTGCACTGATACGTCCAAGTCAAAATGGGTTCGTTTGGTATATGTTTGTTTTAATTTGGTCGTGGTTTTCCGCTGAATTGGGGGGGGATGTACTTGTGGCAAATATATGTGTGACGCTTGAGTCTGTGAGTTCTCGTTCCATCTACTATATCCTGCGGGTGCTATTAGGGGAGTTTTGTATTCTTTTTGGAGAGAGCGGTGGACCATCAATCGATTGACGAG
>JADFNA010000375.1 GCA_022563625.1 Candidatus Zixiibacteriota bacterium | reverse complement strand
CTGCCCTGCCTTTTGATAGGCTGGCAGGTTAAGTGACAGCCTGCGTCCGTCACGAAAAACAGTCGGCAAGCTGGCCGGGCTGGCGCCCTGGAGAATGCGGATGGTTTTGTCTGCATGATAACGCGCCACACCTGAAATCATAGCGGCCGTGTTGCTGGCAAACGCTCCGCGCTCAACCTGAAAAAATCCCTCTGAGCTAAAGGCCGGAATGCCCTCGCGCTCCAGATGTGTGAAAAATGCGTTCATGGCGTTGAGATCCAGTCCAAACAGGGGTGTCAAATATAACGCGTCAATTTTCCGGGCCAGTCCTTTAGTTTTCTTGAAAAACTGATAGATCGCTTTTTTGGGGTCCGGCGGCACAGCAACGATGGTCGCCCCGACTTTTGCGGCCTGTTTTCTGATATATTTTTCAACTGTATCAAATTCTGTGTTTGTGGGAAAATAAAGTAATCCGATACGTTTGGCCTTAAATACAGTGGTCAGCGCTTGCAAATCACTTTCCACTTTTCCGGGACGGATTCTGACTGTCAGGTTTTTGTATTTCGGCCTGCCCTTGCTGTCTGCGATCCCTTCCAGTATAGGGTCAAAACGGCCCATTGACACAATCGGCTTTTTGCAACCGGCTTCGATTAAGTCCTCAACAGTCCAGGGTCCCATCGCAACAACTAAATCGAACTTCTTATCACGGCTGATTTGCTTTGCCATTTTCCTACACTTCTCCCGATCCCAATTCGCGCTCATATAACCGTTGGGCGGATAGACTATTTCCATGCCTTCCGGGGCCAGGCGGCGGACTTCATCACGATACTCACCCTGCAGAGTGCGGCTGACTGGATACGGTCCGGCCTCGTAGTAGACAAAACGGTATTCGCGGCCCAATAGAGAGGCCGGTAGCAGCGCAGCTAATAACAAGCCGGCAAGCAAAAAACGCTGGAGTCTTGTCTTGAGATGTCTACTGTATGCTGGTGGGAATTTCATCCGGGTGTCTTTCATTTAGTATCATCCTTGACTGGCTTATGCGGGTTATACACGGGACCGGGAAAATTCATGCGCCGGACCCAGGCAATCGGGCAAATATGTGAAATTTCTTTTCTATTCGCCAATAATATGAAAATTCTTCTTCCAGGCGCAGGAAGTCCTTGACATTCCACCTGCCCGGTTGTATCTGTTGAATCGCGATAGCAGATTGAACGCCTGAACCGAACGGAAACCCTTTAGATGGAGCGTATGTTGATGATCATGACTGGATTTGCCAAGAATCTGACTCTGCTCTCCGGGGGCGCTCTGTCTGTTTCGGTATTTGCTCCGATTGGGCGTTCACGAGGGTCGGCGCCGGTAAATACGCGGGAGTCTATCAACGGATAAGACTGAGAAACCACACTCGCCGTTGAATCGACGCCCGCGCCCCCGGAAGACAGTTTCCGATTAGGACGCGGGTTTTTTGTTTCCTGCATTGAGTTTTCGGAGTTGACACAGTACTGCAAACGGCCGAGATCGCATATCAAATAATTTTTGAAAGACCAAAACAGAATATGACCTCACACAATAAAAATAACGGTGTAGAATTAACTACACGCCAGGCCTGGCGCAAACTGTTTCCGTTATTCGCGCCATACAAGTACGGCGCAGGATTTTGCGTACTGCTGCTTGTAGTAGTCGCAGGACTGACGATCAGCAAGGGTCTCTTGATACGCAGGGCGATTGACGACAACATGGGCGGCAAGGACTGGGACGGGCTGCTGTTGACTGTCGGATTGTATCTCGCGGCGCAGGGTACTCTGCTGGTGGTGACCTATATCCAGCGCGTGAAGCTTGAGAAAATCGGCCAGCGCATAATCGCCGATCTCAAGGATCGCTTGTTTGAGAAGATTCTCGGGCTGTCGCTTTCGTTCTTTGATCGCAACTCTCCCGGGCGCCTGATGGCAAGAGTTGAGTCCGATACTGACAGCCTGCGCATGCTCTTTACCTTTGCCATCACGGTCATCATTGGCGATTTGATACTTATCGCGGCGCTGATTACAACCATGGCGCTGATCTCCCCGCGACTGACACTGATTGTCTGTGCGGCGATACCGGTTACGCTGGCGCTGACTTTTGTGTATGACAGAATGACCAGCAAACGGTTCTTGAAATCGCGCAAAGTCATGGCCGACATCACCAGCCGGATCACGGAGTTTTTGCAGGGAATCGCGGTGACACAAATATTTAACCGCGCATCTTATGCGCGCGCAAAAGTACTTGAGGTCAATCAGCGAAAATTCAAACTCGACCGCTTTGTGCATATCACCTCGACCACTTATTTCAATCTTGTCTTTTTCATGGAGGCGCTGTTGATCGCCGGAGTAGTCTTCTGGGGCGGCAAATGGGTCGGCGAGGGAGCGCTGACAATCGGCGTCATCATCATGTTTGTCCTGTACCTGCGGAAAATGTTTGACCCGATTTACCGCTTTGCCGATGAAATGTATGTCGTTCAAAAGGCGCTGGCCGGAATCAAACGCATTTTTTCGCTTCTGGCCCATGTTGAACATATAACAGAGCCTGAACGGCCCTATGGTATCTCTAAAATTGAAAAGAACATTCGCTTCGAAAATGTTTGGTTCTCGTACAACAACAATGACACCTACGCGCTCAGAGATGTCAGTTTTGAGCTGAAACATGGCGAGCGTGTGGCGCTGGTCGGCGTCACCGGCGGCGGCAAAAGCTCTATTGTCAATCTTTTGCTCCGCTTCTATGATCCACAGCGCGGTAGAATCACGATCGACGGCGTTAACATCAAGGATATGACCAAAGATGAGCTCAGGCGCCTGTATGGCTTGGTGTTGCAGGACATTTAT
>JADFNA010000374.1 GCA_022563625.1 Candidatus Zixiibacteriota bacterium | reverse complement strand
ACCGGACACGGTATCGGGCTGTTCATTCATGAAGGGCCGCGATTGGCCGAAACATCGACAGACATCCTGGTGCGCGGCATGGTGGTCACAGTTGAACCGGGGGTCTATCTGCCGGGTTGGGGAGGGGTTCGTATTGAAGACGACGTTCTGGTTACCACCAGCGGCGGGCGGGCCTTGAACAAATCGCCGAAGAATCTGATTGAAGTTTAGCAGTTAATACCTGTATCTTTGCAGCCGGTGGCGCCGGAGCTATTATGAATCCGAAAACGATTAGAAAACTTATCGAGATTGTCCAGGAAACTGGGATTGATGTTCTTGAAGTGCGCTCATGGTGGCGCAAAGTAAAAATTACGCGCAAACATCCGTCACTGAACGGCAGCGCCGTGTACGGAGCGCCATACATAGCCCATCCAGCGGAACTCGGTGAATCGCAAATCGCTGTCAACTCACCGTCTGTGTCCAGCGAAGCCGTTGGGGCGAAATCACCTCAAGCCGTACGCGTGTCCACTGAAGCCGAAATCACCTCTCCCATGGTCGGAACATTTTACTCTGCGCCGTCACCGGACGCCCAGGCGTTTGTCAAAGTAGGAGACACGGTAAGTGTCGGGGCGGTGGTGTGTATTGTGGAGGCCATGAAGTTGATGAATGAAATTGAATCCGAAGTTTCCGGCGTGGTCACGAAAGTTCTCGTCGAAAACGCCCAGCCGATTGAGTTCGGCCAACCACTGTTTCTAATTGATACAGGCGCCTGATTCGGCGCGTCTTCTGGTATTCCTCCCTTATCATTTCGCCATTATTATTCTCCATTGCTTCCGGCGCAGAGCAGGTAGCGCTCTGGCAGCAGTAAATCATCCTTCACTCCTGGCCGATACAGGGTATGAACTCCGGTTTCGCGACGGCCGAATTCAGACTGTTTGGATCAAGCGGGTTGGCGCCAGGGCGCAAGGCCGTCAATCCACACCGACGAGGAAGACACGCAATGACACTCAAGCAATTGCTCACAGAAATGCTCAAGTACAAGGCATCGGACTTGCACATCAGGGTGAATGTACGCCCGCATCTGAGAATCGACGGAAACCTGCAGCAGATTCCTTGTGACACAGTGACTGCCGAGGAGATGGACAGCTATGTTTCGCAAATGCTCAATGACGCACAGAAGGAGCGCTTCGCCAGAAAAATGGAGCTTGATCTGGCGCTTTCTGTGGTGAAGCTTGGCCGATTTCGAATCAATCTCTATCGCCAGCGAGGAACGGTTGGTATCGCGATCCGCGCGGTCAATGATGTGATTCCGTCGATGGCGGAACTAAACCTGCCGCCTGTGGTGGAGAAAATTGCAAACGCACGGCGCGGGCTTGTACTCGTGACCGGAGTGACCGGTTCGGGCAAGTCAACGACGATGGCGTCAATGCTTGAATATATGAACGAGACGCGTAACGAAAATATCATCACTATTGAAGACCCGATTGAATTTGTCTACCGTGACAAGAACTGTATCATCTCACAGCGCGAGGTCGGTGGTGACACCGAAACATTTCCGGCGGCGCTTCGCCATGCATTCCGCCAGGACCCGGATGTAATTTTGATAGGTGAGATTCGAGACATTGAAACGATGTCAATTGCGCTGACTGCGGCTGATACGGGGCATCTGGTTCTTACTACTTTGCACACGCTTAACGCGGTTGAGACGATCAGCCGTATGATTAATTTCTTCCCGCCGCATCAACATCAGCAAATCCGCCTGCTGTTAGCCGGCACACTCCAGGCGATTATTTGCCAGCGCCTGCTCAAGCGCTGTGATGAACCAGGGCGAATCCCCGCGTGTGAGGTGCTGCTCAACACCGGCGCGATTCGCGAATGTCTGCTTGATGAAGCCAAGACGTATGATATCAAAGGGCTAATTGAAGGCGGGTTGACACAGTATGGGATGCAATCTTTTGACCAGTCTATCATGCAGCATTATCGCGATAACATTATTGACTACGAAGAGGCGGTCAACAACGCCACCAACGCCGACGACTTTGACATGCGGGTGAAAGGCATCACTGGAGCCTCTGACCGCTGGAGCGGTGAGGGCGGCGACGGATCACAGTCGCACGACCCCGCGCCAGGCACGCTGCCCGGCATGCGGAAGTTTTAAACTGATTTTTTTGGTTTTCCGAATCTGTCAGCAGGGTGGGACCCAAGTGGTTCCGCCCTTTTCATTTATGGGTAATGTCTGCGGGCGGTGGACCTGATGGGGTGAGGGGGGTGAAAATGGGTTTGTTTGGTGTATGTTTGTTTTTCGAGGGGGTGGCTGTTCTGCTCGGGATGGTGGATGTAGGTGTAGTGTTCGTGTGGCGGCTGTGTATGTGAGTTCTCGTTTCACTACTGACGGCTCGCAAAGGATTTTGGTGGGTTTTCGTAGTGTTTTCGTGGGAGTTAAATCAGAAATTGCCCGTTCGATGCCATTTTTGTGGTCTTTTTGTCAACAATTCGTGTGTGAAATTGCGGTAAGTTCATCAGTTAGCAAGGGTTGCTGAGAATTGGGTTCGAATTCCTTATTTTAGTAAGTTTTTTGACCCCCTTTCGCGGTGTTGCAAACACGTCGAAGGGAAACCGGGACGTATTTCGGGTCTGCGTGACGGTGTGTGTATGAGATAGGCATAGATTCGGCTCTCTATAAGTGACGCCTGAGGGGATTTTGTGTGGAAGTTGTTGGGAATTTGTGAGGGAAGGTTATGCACCTGAGAAGTGGGCCACCCGGCCCGGATTCATAAGAGAACCGCTGTTCTGGAAATGGAACGGGGATTTTGGTTTGGGGAATCTTTCGGAATTTTGCTGGCCGATGGTTCATC
>JADFNA010000373.1 GCA_022563625.1 Candidatus Zixiibacteriota bacterium | reverse complement strand
TATTGACGGTGGATGTCAATTCGGCGGGTCCCTTAGCATGGGCTTGGCGATTACTCTGGCCGTAGTCTGGTTTGGCGGCTGCGCTCCCACAGCCCCGACACAGCGGGTTGAAGAAAACCAGCGTCGAGCAACTGTCGGATCAAGTGAAACATCCCATGATCCGCCCTCGCATGATGTAGGCGGAACAGCAGATAAAAGCCCTAGTACGGATTCCACTGAGTGGGTGATTGTCTCGCTCGATGATACCAGTATCGAGCCGGTTGAGGTCAGTTCCGCCCAGGAGCAGGATATAAACTACTCGACAGCGGTTGATGATGATCTCTGGCGCCAGATGGAGATGGCGGGTGAATATTACTCGATGGGGCTGGTGGCCAACCAGAACGGCGGCTGGGATGAGGCGCAGTACTATTTTGAACGGGCGCTGAAACTGCTCGGAGAGCTGGACATCTCCGAGGAAAATGTCAGTGACACCACCTCCGCCGAGTGGCGCAAGTACAATGGTCTTATTGCAAACATTGTCGCGTCGTATAATGTCACACTGCTGTCACTCGGAAGACTCCCTGCCGACATTTCACCTTCCGCTATGGTCAGGAGGTTCGGAGATTTTGAACTACAGCTCGACAGTGATGAAATTACCGGGAGATTGGCTGACACGGTGGTCACCTATGACATGCCGATCAAATTCAATGATCGAGTCAAAGCCAGCATAAAGTATTTCCAAACCGACGCGCGCGACGCGTTCCTGCGCTACTGGAGCCGCTCGACACGCTATTTACCGATGCTCAGGGAGATTATACGTTCTTATGGTCTGCCCGAAGACCTGGTATATCTTCCAATGGTGGAGTCCGGATACAACGCTAAAGCCTATTCCTGGGCCAGAGCGTCCGGCCTGTGGCAGTTTATTTCATCAACGGGAAAGCTGTATGGACTCAAGCGTTCATGGTGGTATGATGAACGCCGCGATCCAATCAAAGCAACACATGCCGCCTGCAAATATCTCAAATGGCTGTACAAAGAGTTCGGTGATTGGGAGCTGGCTCTGGCCGCCTACAACGCCGGACCCGGGCGTGTGCGGCGCACATTGAAAAGAGACCGCGCGACAACCTTCTGGCAGTTGCGCCACCTCAAGCGGGAAACGAGGAACTATGTTCCGCTTTTCATGGCGGCGACAATTATCAGCAAGAATCCCGAGAAATACGGATTTGATCGCGATGAAGTGGAATTCCAGGAACCTCTGGCCTTTGATGAAGTAGTCACCAAAAAGACGCTGGATATGCGCACTGTGGCCCGGGCGCTCGGGGTCCGGGAGAGTGTACTGCTGGACCTCAACCCTGAGCTCCTGCGCAAACACACCCCGCCCAAAGCATCGCGCTGGAAATTCAAAGTACCCAAAGGCTCTTCGGACAAGTTCCAGGCCGTGTATGCCTCCTTAAAATCTCCCCAACAAACCAGCTGGGTAAAACACAGAATCAAACGCGGTCAAACAATCTCGACTATCGCCGCGCGCTACGGGGTATCTCAGTACGCGATCCGCGACGCCAACAACATGGGCCGCAGGAGCCGCATCTATGCCGGCAAGACATTAATCGTCCCGGTGCCGCTGGACGGCGCGAACAGCAGGCCGCCTAAAAACAGAAAAACCAGCAACGGGATATATATCGTGCGCCGCGGAGACTCGGTGTATGAAATCGCGCGTTCGTTTGGCATTTCAATGAGTTCTCTGAAAAATCTGAACGGCATCGGTTCGAAAGGCCGTATTTATGTCGGGCGGCAGCTGAAAATACCGGGGAAAACGGGACGGCAATCCGCGGCGCTGGCCAAAACCAAAGGACCGTCAAAAACATTTGCAAAATCTTCATCGGACTCATCGCCCAAGAGTTTTGTGACCCATAAAGTGCGCCGGGGTGAAAACCTGACTGTTATTGCCAGACGGTTTGGAGTCAGCGTGTCAAAATTGCGCAAGTGGAACTCTCTCGGCTCGGCGGCTATGATTTTTCCGGGACAGAGGCTTAAAGTTTACGCAACTTCCGGCAAAAGCGACACATATACAGTCCGCCGCGGTGACTCGCTCTGGAAAATCGCAAGGCGCTATGGTATTTCTCTCAGTAAATTGAAAGCGTGGAACGATTTGTCTTCGCGGGCAAGAATCTCTCCGGGGCAAACTCTCTATCTCACCTCCAACGGGAGATTCGGCTCCAGAGGGTACGTCTGGCACACTGTCCGCCGTGGTGAGAACTTGAGCTTAATCGCGGGACGATACAATACTTCAGTGAGGCGATTGATGCGCGATAACAAGATCAAGAACGCTTCGAGGATTCGAGTGGGTCTCAGGCTAAAGGTTGTAAATTGATCCGGCGATCACATATATTATGGCGGATGCTTCCTCCAGAGCGAGGTGTTATACGCGCCGGTGGAATGTGGAAAGTGCGAGAGACCGAAGCCCGAAAGGAAAACTATAAAGGACTATGGCAAGCAGAAAAGACGTAATCATCGGATTAGTAATCGGAGGAGTGTTCCTCGGCGGACTGGCGCTGTTTGCGGCGCTGTTTTTTATCGCATTGGCTGATGACTCAGAGTTTACCATTTCGGGCGACGGCCAGATTGCTGTGGTCGAGATTTTTGGCCCGATTTATGACCCTTCAACTCCTGTGCGCCAGATAGAAAAATGGAGCAAGCGCAGCGACATTGAGGCTATCATCCTTCATATCAATTCGCCCGGCGGCGGCGTAGCCGCATCACATGAGATTTACGAAGCTGTTAATCGCGCCCGTGAGGATGAAGGTAAAACGGTCGTTGCCGCTTTCAGTTCAGTGGCGGCCTCCGGCGGCTATTATATCG
>JADFNA010000372.1 GCA_022563625.1 Candidatus Zixiibacteriota bacterium | reverse complement strand
ACACTTTCTTCGGGAAAACGTATGGCATACAGCCGGCCTATTTCCACATGAGTCAATCCAAAGTTTTCCTCGGCCAGCGAATGAATGCGGCCGATTTGGGACAGCTTCGCCACATCTGCCTCAACTTTCGCCCGCGCATCGCGATAAAAACGGTTTTTCACTTGCAGCTCACCAACCTCAGCCAGAAGTTCCAACGCTTCAACTCGCTGCCAGATATACAAACATGACCCCAGCAGAAACAGTGACAGAACGAACATCGCCGTAAGGACCCGGCTGCCAACCAGCTTCCTGATCGGCCCGATTCTTGCGCGAGCGCTCGCCCGCCTCAAACGGGCCAGCGCAGCCAGCGAAGCGCTCATGCGGATTCCCCCGGCCGGAAATCGACGGATAGTTTTTCTGCGACGCGCAGCTTCCCCGAGCGAGAGCGCGGATTGGCGCTGATTTCCTTTTGGTTCGGCGTGACTGGCTTCTTCGTCAAAATCCGTAAATCGGCCCTGGCTCCGCAGACACAAACCGGTGTGCGCGGCGGACAAACACACGCGCCAATACGCGAAGCAAAAAAGCGCTTTACAATTCTATCTTCCAAAGAATGATAACTGATAATCCCCATTCTTGCTCCAGGCGCAAGCATATCCGCCACCTGCGGAAGCGCCTCACTCAATTGGCCTAACTCATCGTTGACTGCAATACGCAGCGCCTGAAACACCCGCGCCAGAGTCTTGGTCAGATTCGGCGAACCAAGTTCACGCTCAAGCGCCCGGCGGACCTGGCCGGTTGTTTCCAGCGGCCTCTCCTGGCGGGCATTGACCAGCGCCTGGGCCACGCGCTTTGCGCGGCGCTCTTCTCCATAATCAAAAATAATTTTAGTGAGTTCGCCGGCCGTGGCGCTGTTGAGCAAATGCGCCGCGCCGGCGGCTTGTGTCGTATCCATGCGCATATCAAGCGGAGCGTCCGCCTGAAAAGAAAACCCGCGGGAAGGTGTATCAATTTGCATCGACGAGACACCCAGATCAAACAACGCTCCGTGGATTCGGTCAATGTTTCTCATGCGCAAAAGTGACACGCACCCGGCAAATGGGGCGTGAAAAAGCTCCTTCAGTTGTGAATCAGAGTCCGTGCTGGAATTACTGATCTTATCAAAACGCGAGCGCGTCGCCGCCAGCGCGGCCTCGTCGCGGTCGCACCCGTACAACTCTGTTTCCGGAGAGGATATTTCGGCGATCCTGGCCAGATGCCCCCCGCCTCCAACAGTAAAATCAACAAACACCCCGCCATCGGGGAGGGCGAGCCAGTCAGCCACTTGATGAAGTAGAACAGGCTCATGCCGGAATTCAGTTCCTCCCAGGTCCGCCACGCTTGCTAATTCTCTCGGCGACATCCTCAAAACTGCCGCCGGGTTGATCCAGCGAGTGATTGAATTTTTCCGGGTTCCAAATCTCAATCCAGCGGTTGGCGCCCAACACCAGCGCCTGGCGCTTGAGATGGGCGAATTCGAGAAGGTAAGAGGGAATCAAAAACCGCCCCTGGCTGTCGGGTGTCACGATCACTGCCGCCGAATACATAATGCGGCTGAAAAGCCGAAAGTCCCGGTTGGTGGACGGCAACTCATCAAGATGGCCGTGCAGAGATGACCATTCTTCTTCTGGATATAACGCCAGGCAACTCTCGAATCCCCGTGTAAGAACCAGAGGAGCAAAGACGTCATCATCTGCCCGCGGGCGGATCCGGGCGGGAAGTGAAATCCTGCCCTTCGGATCCAGATTTACGTTGTACTGGCCGAAAAATCCGTGCACTTTATGGTCGCTCTCAGGTCTCTGCTGTCTGTGATATGGGGGTGAGTGGGGCATGGCGCTGGAGCATCCCACCAATATTCACCTTTATCGGCCAATATTATCACATTCTCACCATAATTAGTCAAGCCTTATCTTCACATTTATTTGAAAAACTATCGCTATAACTCAAAATCTATCAATAAGTAACAGAAGTATGAAATCTCAAAAAACGGAATCCTTTCAGGTCCAATGGCCTTTTCGAGACACACAATAAACCTGAAATGAAGTTTTTTTCTTGAGTCCCCGCGCCAATTTTCGGATTCTAGCAGGTTTTGGTCTAGCCCGAGAATTTTACCGAATTTGCTAATGAGCTGTAATTGAACAGCTTAGAGCAGTAGGGCGATGCGGGCCTTGCTCTTCTCAGAAGTGGCGGGCTTCAGCCGCAGTATTATCTCCGCCTATCTAGGGCCTGCTTCCGCATGACTCACACCGACTTACGTGATCTCAAGGGGCGGAAGCAACGCGCCTCTCAACCTTGAGAACTACCTCAAAACACCAAGATATCCCACAGGACGCCAGAGAATGTGCCAGAGAATGTGCCGGAGAATGTGCCGGAGCATGTGGTAGTCCGTCCATAGCTGCCGCTTTTTCCCAATAAACCAACGCTTGTCTGACTGCTCCCGGCCTCCCGGCCCTACCTCGTAATTCATTGTCTATCAACACGTTGGCGATTCAGTAAAGCCGCTGGCGACGACGGCGCCAGCCTTGCCCTCTCCTGTCATGCATTCGACTTGAAACGGAGTGGGACAGTTGAGAAAACACAATCTACACAAATCCGGGGGCCTCTCGAAATATGCGCTTGTGGCGTGTATGCTAATGCTCGCATCTCTCACCCCGGCAGCATCCGGTTCTCAAAAAACCGTGACCATTAGCTTCTGGGCGGCG
>JADFNA010000371.1 GCA_022563625.1 Candidatus Zixiibacteriota bacterium | reverse complement strand
TTTTCAGATTCAAACGCCTTTCGTCGTTCGCCAACCTCTGTCGGCATGCATGAAGCGTCTAAAATTGATTGCGGTTGACTTCACCCTGCAATTTGCGTAGTCTAGTATGATGCTGTTGTGACCATAACTACTAAATCATTGAAAGCCAACGGGTTAAATGTTTGAAATCATCAACAACAAAATAGATATAGGCAAAGAAACAGTCTACCCTTTTGCCGCCGAGCTGCATTATTTTCGGCTTGAAAAAAAATATTGGTCGCTTTGTTTTGAGCGCGCCAAAAGAGCCGGGATTCGGCTGATAACCACCCCGGTGCCATGGAGCCTTCACCAGGACAAGAATCGGGCCTTCGATTTTGTAGGAATTGAAGACTCACGCAAGGATTTGACCGTATTTCTTGAGTTGGCGCGTGAGCTGGGATTCAAAGTAATTTTGCGGCCCGGTCCATATATTGGAGATGACTGGCCCAATGGCGGGATTCCGGAGTTCGTTACCAGTGATTTGCGGTCGCTGGCCCGCGATTATGAGTACAAGGAAATTCCTCTTTCCGGCGCGCCGGGGATCAAAGGCGGGTATCTGGCCAGTTATATGAGTCCATCGTATCAGAATTCTGTCAAGCATTACTTCAAGACATTTGTTGAGATAACCAGAAATTACATCCACCCGCGCGGGCCGGTAATCATGATCGAACTGGATTCTCAGCCGAGTTTTGGCAAAAGACTGCATCCGTCCGCGATAGATTACAATAAAGACATGCTCGAGAGAGAATTCCCACCGTTCCTGATGGACCGGTACGGTGAAATCAAAGATTTGAACTCCTGTTACAAGACGAAATACGAAGATTTCGGACAGGTTGAACCACCAACGGAGTTTGACGGCGCAGATCATAAGAGCCTGCCCAGGATTTTTGACTGGTATCGTTTCAGGGAGTTTTTACTGCAACGTTATCAGGAATCGCTCCTGACGTTGTATGAAGGATACGTCGTCCATCCAATCTACATGCGTTCATTATTTTTCGCGCCTAAAAACCTGACGCCGTTCTATGATCTTAACCTGCCAAACGGTACATTCGCAACCCCCATTTCCGCCGGGTCGATAACCTATCGTGATACCTATGCTGATGTCGCGCGGCAATGCCGCTATCTGCGCGGTTCAACGAAATTCGCCTGGGGAGCATCCTATCCCAGCGGCCGGGCGGCTGAAGACCCCGCCCGGAGTGAGAGTTCGCAGCCGATCAGCGACGGCGAACGCCGCTTCCTGCTGGCCTCGGCCCTTGGTTCGGGACTTAAAGGAATAAATCTGAAAATGTTCGCCGACCACGAACACTGGTACGGCGGGGCGCTCAAGCAGGATGGGTCGGTGACAGAGGGATACGAGTTTATTCGTCGTATTGTGGAATCCGCCGAGCGAATGAATCTCAGCGAACTGGTTGCGCCCGTCTCGATTGTGGTTGTGGGGAACCGTCGCTATCAATGGTTCGCACAGCTTTCCGGGCAAAAAGAATTCAAGGGCATCTCGCGTCTGGTGAACGAATCATTGCCAAACCTGTGCCGTGACCTGTCGCGTTTGAAACTCGACTTTGATATATGTGATTCATCGGAGATCGGGTCGCTGGAAAATTACAAGCTGGTCATCATTCCCAGCGGAGAGTTTATGGCGGAATCCGAACAGCAGGCGATTGTTGATCTGTATAAATCCGGCGTCTCTGTGACGCTTTTCGGTTCTATGCCAAAGTATGATGAGAGTATGAAAGCCTGCGCCGTTTTGTCAAATTTCCTGAAAATTAGGAGCGCCGCAGTCAATTCGATCAGGACAATTCAACTGAAAACTGATTCGTTTTCCGCTTATGTATACAGCAATTTGAAACAGGCTGACTCACGGTCAAAAATAATCGCAACCGCCGACAAAAACCCTGTGGGACTGACTTCGGCTAAGAAAAACTGCGCGATAAGTTTCTTTGGATTTGATATTTCCAGCGGGTTTGACCATCACAAGCTTCTCTTTTTGGAATCATTTTTTAAGAACGCGGGTATTACCCCTATAGTGTACTGCAGTGATCCGCTGGTTGACGCGTATGTACAAAGCGCTGCGCAGAAAATAATGGTGTTTTTGATCGCCCCACCGACCGGCGAGCTGGGAGACCGGGTTGAGACTTCCCGGCGGGAAATTTTCCTCAAAGTCAATTTGCGGGCGCTCGGCTTCAAATCTCCGAATATTAAAATCAATGATCTGTTTGCCGATGAGGAAACCCCGCCTCTGAAATCTACCACTGCAGCTCTGGCCGAAGGTATATCTCTCGAACTTAATTTTCCCGAAGGTAAAGCGCTGCTAATAGAACGGCGCTAGCGGGCATATTCAACTGATGCGACATCACAAAGTGTAGGGGCGTCCCTTGGGGCGCCCTTTTTAATTGCTGTTACAACAAAGGCGGGGTAAACCCCGCCCCTACATTTTTGCGCCGAGAATTGTGGGCGGCAGACCACCCGTGGCTGCCGCCCACGATAATTCACGATAATTCGATGTCGATTGTGTAGTCTTTTTGTCAATAAATGTGGGTTAAATCCCCGCAAGTTCATTTGTTACCGGTAGTTGCTGAGAATTGGGTTCGATTTCCCTATTTTAGTTGTGCGGTTTGCGCCACTTTCTTTGTGACGGACACACATCGATGTGAAACCCGGAAGATTATCAGGCCTGGGTGGTGTTGTGTGTAAGTGATGGGCATAGTTTCGGCTCTCTATAAGTGGCGCCTGAGGGGATTTTGTGTGGAAGTTGTCGTGAATTTGTTATTGTGGGCGGCAGACCGGGAGGTCTGCCCCTTACCTGACCGCAAGAACACTTGGGGCAGA
>JADFNA010000370.1 GCA_022563625.1 Candidatus Zixiibacteriota bacterium | reverse complement strand
ACATAGGTGTACCCGTTGTCGCCGTGCAAATACAGCCCTTTGCCATAACCGAAATAAGAAACGCGCGCCTGTGAAATATATCCCGAAACCGGCGCCACCACCGCCAGGGGCTTGCCGCCGGTACGCAGATCAATGCCATAATGAAATCTGCCGGGGCGAAAATCACCAAACCCCGAAGAAAAGTCAGTCCGGGACGGCAATGGCCAGATCGGAAGCTGTTCTAACCGCCCAGCGAAGGCATTGACGGAAATAATTCCTGAGAGCAAGGCCAGAGCCATTGCGGCGCCGGACATCCAGTTCATATATCTTCTATGAGATCGGAATATTGATGATTGCGCCGATTGCTCCGATCGCGCCGGGTTTTCAGTAATTGAGGTCCTCATCTTCTTGCTGAGTTTTTAAGGAAATCGCCAGGAACTTCCTGGTACGATACGCGGATTAGTCCAGCGTCAAATCGTCCCCACTGATTCTACCGCCCGGGCAGCCCTCAAGTCAAACTCAATCTATCACCCGCCGGACAGCTTCTGAGATATCGATTTGGCCCGAATATTGCGCTTTCGGGTCTCTCAGGGGCTACTCAAGCAGCTCGGCTCGGTTAAAGGCTTGCAGTACAAGGGCGATTCCCGGCTCATTATCGCCCGGCGAAGTCTTGCCAACCGCCTTGAGAAACCTATATTTGACATCCCTTGCGCTTTGGACGCAAAGCGCCGTCTGAAGCGCCGCGGACCGCTGACGCGCTGAGAAAAGACAAGAAAATTACAGGACCATAGGAGACCATAGATGTTTGAATTACTTCGCAGTTGGATCAGGCCGATTATCATTTTAACTCTGCTCTTTTTCGTGGGGCTGATTATCCTCGAATGGGGGGCGCAAATTTCAAGTGGTGACAGATACAGTGCCAATACCGCAGCGGCGGGAGTTGTCAACGGCCAGGACATCAGCCGGGACCGTTTCAATCAAGTTTACAACGAACTGACCCAGCAGCAATTTGCAGATCCGGATAATCCACCCACAGCGGCGCAGATTCAACGTCTCAAATCCCAGGCTTGGACAGCGATTGTAAATGACATCTCTGTCTTGCAGGAAATAGCAAAACAGGGTATCGAAGTCAGCGACCAGGACATGTATTATTATCTTCGTTACAACCCGCCTGCATTCCTGCAGCGCCTGTCCCAGTTCCAAACCGACGGAACGTTTGACTATCAGATATATCTGCAAATCATGGCGGCGCCGGCAAACGCCCCTATGTGGGCCTCGATAGAGGAAGTCGTTTTTCCGCAGGTGCAGATGGCCAAGATGCGCGAAGTCGTGACCGCCGTGGCAAGAGTCACTCGCGAAGAAATCCGCCGGTCATATTTGCATAATACAGAACTGGGGAAATTCAACATAGCGCTGGTGAATATCAAAGATCTCAAAGATGGCGCGCCAACGCCGAGTGATCAGGAAATCAACGAATACTACCAGAGCCATGTGTATCGTTTCCAAAACGAACAACACCGAAACATCAGCCTTGTTCTGTTCAGCAAAGATATCACCGAGTCCGACTGGATGCGCGTTCGCGGCGAAGCCCAGGAATACTCCGATATGGCCAGAGGCGGAGACGATTTCGGCGAACTGGCCGCGCTCTACAGCGAGGGTCCATCGGCCGCAGACAGCGGAGCGCTCGGGTACATCGGCGTCAGCGGTCTGGACACGGCGTATGTTAACGGAGCGCTGCAGGTGGCGGTAGGAGAGATTACCGGGCCGGTGCGCAGTTCATTCGGCTGGCATGTTATCAAACTGTTGGGTATCAAAGACACCTCCGGCGCCGAGATCACCTCAACCGAAGACAGAGACGCAATCGCCGAGATTAACACCTCGCATCTGCTGATAAAAGTCACGTCTTCCGATGAAACACTGGACAATTCTGAAGCCGCCGCCCGTTCATTCAAAAATCGGGCCGCAAAAATCGGTTTCGCCGAAGCCGCCGGGCGCACGTAGTAGCCGAGGCCGTGCATCACCTGGCCCTCGTCCGGAAACAGGTCGAACCGGCTCGTGACCGGGTTCCAGCGCGCCACCAGAGCCGCGTCATCGCTCATGCCGAAGACCCCGGACGGGCGAGGACGGTACGGCTGGAGCGGCACGCCGACCAGCGACAGCCGGCCCGGCACCCGCGCGATCAACCTGTCGACGGCATCGATCGCGCGCGCGGCGATGCCGGTGTGGAACATGATCTCGCCCATGAAGATGAACAGCGGAATCGGCAGCAACGCGAAGCTCTGGATCGAGACCACGGAGTTGCGCACCAGCTGAAACACGCCCTTGTCGCCGCCCATGACGAAATAAGCGCCGATCAGATTGACCGCGAAGAACGCGAACACCACCGGCAGGCCCATCAGCATGAACGCGACCAGCCCGCCGATCAAGGCCGCGAGGATCCAATACCATTCCATCGAACCGGGGGTCCGTCAGATGCCGCCGGACGACGCCGACGCATCCGGCGGGCGGCGCAGCCAGCGCAGGAATATGGCGGTCAACATCAGGAACACCGGCGGCGGCACGGAATACAGCAGCCATTCGGGGAACACCAGGGTCTGGTGCACCATGGTTCCCTCCGAGTACGAGCTCCACCAGGCGCCGGCGGAAAACACCAAAAGCACGCCGCAGCCCACGGCGCCGATCACGTGAGTCGACAGCATCACGCGACGCCGCGTGCCATCGGCCAAGCGCTCGACCAAGATGTCGATCGAGATATGGCCGCCATGCGCCAGCACCCACGGCGCGCCGAGGAAGGTGACGACCAGGAGCGAGTATTCCGCGACCTCCAGGCTCCACGGGATGGTGAACGCGCCGCTGAAGCGCGCCGC
>JADFNA010000023.1 GCA_022563625.1 Candidatus Zixiibacteriota bacterium | reverse complement strand
CGTGACAGTGTCACTGTTTCGGTCGTCCATCCTGATGGTGTCGGCGGCGTGGTCAGCAGCTCAGTCCTGCCTGCGCCTTCCGGAACTTTCACCGTAGGGGCAATACCTGCAGGTAACCACACACTCAGAGCAGTCTATGTCCCCTTGTCCGACACGGTTGTGGAGCAGATTAGCGTTGCCCCCGGCGCCACGGTGACTGTAAATCTTACTTTTGGAGTAGCGCTATGGTAGTGGGCGGCGCTAAACAGCGCGGGTTTACCTTTGTCGAAGTTGTGCTGGTAATCGTGATCCTCGGAATAATCGCGGCAGTGGCGACGTCCTCTCTGGAAAGCGTAGTCGATAATTCGCGTCATCTGGAGGCCCAGCAAGAATTGGAGCGGCTGTCCGATGCGATTGTCGGCGAGGACAAACTTATTTCTGGCGGGGCGCGCACCGATTACGGCTATGTCGGCGATGTCGGGGCGCTTCCGGCTAATCTGGATAACCTGGTGACTAATCCCGGCGGGTATACAACCTGGAACGGCCCGTATGTGCGCGACAACTTCAACGAAAACACCGACGACTTTAAGACTGACCCATGGAACACTAACTATGTCTATACCGGCGGGCTGACAATACAATCCACCGGATCAGGGGCAAATATCACCAAGCAATTCGCAAATATAAGCGCCGATCTGCTTTCGAATACAGTGCGCGGTGTCATACTCGACCGTGACGGCGCTCCTCCCGGAGCGGATTCGGTGAATGTAACCGTGACGTTGACCTATCCGGATGGAGTCGGTGGACTGACAACTACGACGGTGACCCCCAACAGTGCAGGTTCGTTCACTATCAGCGGCATTCCGATGGGAAATCAGTCAATCCGCTCAGTTTACAGTACCCAAAATGACACGGCGGAGACATTCGTTTCCGTTGCGCCGCGAGTGGGTGGATTTGTGGACAATTTGCGCTTCGGCGCGGGCTACTGGACAGAAACAACCGGCGGGACGCCCGGTGTTATCGAATACGTCGCCGGAACTGGAGAGATCAAAGATGACTTATTCAGGCTCGACATAAAGAACACGGGCGGCTCCAACTTGGAAATTTCATGGATGGTTATCACCTGGGACGCCTCTCCAACCATCTACGCTGAGCAAGTAGACCTGGGTACAGCGATTTACTTTTTTAATGACTGCAACAAACTTTCCAGCGGCGACACTGTTTTTGTCTCGCCCACTAACACAATGGCGCCTTCGCCTCCGAACCTTACGATCAAAGTCAGAGACTTCAGCGATGCCCTGTGCGGCGGAGCCAGCGCGGATGTTCCCGATAATACCGACGTAACTGTCACTTTCAGTAATGGTGATGTCATAACCCTCACAGTGGTCATCTGATGAGACCGGAAATGTTGATTGTTGTACGGTCGCAAAGGCCGCCGAGTTCTCGAATACCGACGGTCATATTACGTGGAGAGAGAGCGTTCGCACTTGTGGGGGTACTGGCGCTGCTTGTCATTCTGGCCGTGGCGGCATCAATCGCGGTCCAATCACTGGAACCGGCTCTGGACGAGGGAAAACGCGTGGAAACTGAGGCCGAAATGGAGCGCATTGCTCAGGCTGTCGCCGGTCAATACACGCTTTCAGGAAGTCTGTCAGGCCCTGAATTCGGCTATGTCGGTGACATCGGGGCGCTGCCTGCTTCGCTCACAGACCTGACAACTAATCCCGGAGGATACACAACCTGGGTCGGACCTTACATTCGTGACAATTTCGAGGAAGCCTCAGGCGAATTCCAAAATGACGCCTGGGGAACAGCCTATGTCTATACCGGAGGTGTAACTGTCCAGTCAACCGGCTCCGGCTCTACTCTGTCCCATAAGATAGCCGCAACCAGCGCCGACTTGCTCAATTGCAGTTTCTCAGGAACGATTTTGGGGGCGGACAGATCAACTCCCGGAATTTGCAGTGTAAATGTTGTCGCAGTAGTCACATATCCAGACGGAATCGGTGGAACAACTCGAGACACATCGGCGGTTGGCGGGGACGGTAATTTCAGCTTCACCGGCATTCCGGTTGGCATCCGCACGGTGATCGCCATTGATACTATCGCGCTGGATAGCGTTGAGTCGTTCATCAGCATTCTGCCGCGCTCCACAGTCGCCAACACTTCGACCGGCGTCTTGCGCCTCCCTTCATCAAATATCTGTCCGTGAAAAAATAACAGCGCTTTTCTTTTTTATTCTCGACTGCAATTCCGTTTCAATCCTGAACATGACCGGTGGGCGCCTGTTCACACAGCGGAATTCGACCATGTGTGATGTGTAATGTTTCACTCAGAAGCGTTTGGCAGACCCAATCCACGCGGCCGCCAACTCTTTAACTTCTTGTCTCTGAAAAAGTAAACTGTCTCCCCCAGGGGGCGATAACTAGTTTATATGCGCGGTTTACTCGAAAAACTCATGGTCCGAAAGACGGACAAAAGCAAGCCGGATTCCGCCGAATCCAGCGCGGGAAAACGTGTGGACACCCTTCTGCCGCCGCGCGATCCTTACTACGGCCAATCTGTTGTGTTTCATCTGGACGACGACTCGCTCCAATACTGTTTCGTCCAAAAGACTCTGCGGCACACAAAGCTAATCGATTTTGGCAAGATCTACCTGCCCGCCGGCGAAAGACAATCCAGTATGCCGTTTGTCTTTTTTAAGGATGAATTGCAGCGTCTCTTCGACCATCACGGATTTCGCTCGCCCCGTTACACACTCAGCCTGCCGTCTAACCAAGCTGCGCTGCGAACTTTGCGTCTACCCAAAATGCCGGCAGACGAATTGGGACGCGCCGTTTACTTCGAGGGAAACAAAAAGACGCCGTTTCCACTGGAAGACGCCTACTGGAATTATCGAGTAGCCGAAGAACACATTTCCGGCAACACCCGCGAATACGAGATCACGATTCTCGCTGTCTCAAGCGCCTATGTGGACGAACGCCTGTCCTTCTTCAACGATTTGGGTGTCGATTTCGAATTCATCTACCAGGACGCCGAAGCGCTGGGATTCGCCATCCGCAAACTTCCCGACTTTTCCGAAGACCGTCCTTACGGCTTGCTGAATATCTGCCCCAGTTATACGCACATCGCGCTTTATCAAGGCTCACGTCTGAAGTTCATGCACCGTGGCGGCATCGGCTCGGTAGCTTTCGGAGACCCCGGTTCTGCTGACAAAGTCGCAGAAAGCCTGTTACCCCGTTTGATTGATAATTTCACCGAGGGTCTGGTGACCGAAATTCAGAACTGCCTGGACTTTTACGGCGCCCAGGCCAGCTTTGACAAGTTCGATACGTTTTACATATACGGAGACCTGGCCTACACTGACGATTTAATTGACCGGCTGACAGGCCGATTCGGCGTTCGCTTCGTCCGCTTTCCTGCCGAGGCATTCCGGACCGCCCGTGTGATGAACGAAATTCAGGCCGACACAATTCCTACAGTTCTCCCGGCCCTGGCCACCGCCACTAGCGGGTATCTATTAACTGACCTGACAGCGCCCTCGGTCCGTGAAGAGCGCAAACTGAAACGATTCAAACGGCTGGCGATAAATGCCGCGGCGCTGGCGCTCATAGCCCTGGCGGGACTATGGCAGGTCTCGCGTTTTCAACTGGCCGCATCAATACATGATCGCGAAACAGCCGCCACACAGGTCGAGCGATTTGAACGCTCACCGGCCTATGCGAGCTATCGCATTCTCAAACAGGAACTCGCACGCCAGCAATCGATTATCGACCGGCTTCAGCGTGAAGACACGCAGCACTATCTCGCGCTCAAGGAAATTGCAGCGCTCTCGCCGTCCAATGTACGCTTGAAATACTTTGAGTATTTTCCAAGAGCGAACGGCGGCCGCACATCGGTAACCGGCGCAGTAGTCACGTCGGCGCTGGCCCCGGAAGTGTCGCTGGCGGATTACATCGGGCGGCTCGATGGATCACCTTTGTTTTCAAACGTGACGCTGGAGCAGCACGGCAAAAGCATCACCGGCAGAATCAGAACAGTAACATTTACATTGAACATGCAGGCGAAACTGTGAGCGCAACACAGAAACGATACGCAGCTCTAATCGGCTGCATCGGAACTGTGTGCCTGTTATGCAGCCTGTTCGTCATCGGCCCGCTTGATCGAGAACGCATCAAAGTGAAATCAGAAACAGCCCTATTGACTGCGAAACTTCTGGATTATCAAACAACCATGCTGACAATAAACACCTATCTCGAGCGAAGGCGGGAGTTAGAGAACCGGCGCATCAGCCTTCTGGCGGGCCTGTATAACCGGGACGAAGTGCTTGAGATTGTCGGCGCTTTGACTGATATGGCCGAAAAACACCATGTCAGAGTCAAAGAAATCAGCCCCTCCGTGGAGGAAATGCTCAGACTCAACCGTGAAACGCCGGCCGACGGAGCTCCACAGTTTTTAGAAATGGCGATTCGGATTGCCGGTGGATTTAGTGGCGCAGGCATGTTTATCCGCGACCTGGAACAATCGACGCTGTTTGTCAGACTGCAAAATCTGCGCGTTATTGAACGCGAAAGAGGATATGTGCCGGCCGAATATAACATCCGTTTCGAGGCGATACTGGGGACATCCGAAAAGGAAATGGCCGCCAAATGAGTGAAAAGAACCGCCGTATCCTGCTGGTGATCATCTTGATCATGACTGTCGTCTGGGCGGGCTATAATTATCCGTTCGGTTCAAACGGAAAACGTTCGGAAGCAGCGGCGGTCCAGGCGCCATTAACACCGGAGATAACACCGGCCCCCGGCGCGGCAGCGCCTGCTCTCGACACCCTGCCTGAAATATCTGAAGCGCAGTTGGCCGAGCGCGATGCGCAGCCCTGGCCGCGTGATCCATTTTACAAGCGCCCCGCCAGATCGGTAAAACAAGCGAAGCAGGTGAAGCGCTCATTCAAACTCAAAGCGATCATCTACAATGACACTGCGCCGTCCGCGTATCTCAACGGGCGTATAGTCCGCCAGGGAGATCGCATCGGCGGCGCGACCGTAACCAAAATCACTCCGAATTCAGTCACACTCCGAATCGGCCAGGAATATCAGAAAATAACACTCAAATGAGGCCATGTATGAAACCAAATATAACCACCCGCCGTCGCTCGGCATGGAGCGCGATCGTCCCGGCTGCTGTGGCCCTGGCGCTCATTGTTTCATCTCTGGCGGGCGCCCGGGGACTGGACGAACGAGTGACGCTCAATCTGGAAAAAATGCCGCTGGATGACGCGCTGTCGATGATCGCCGCACAGTATAAATTGAACATGGTGGTCTCCGGCGCCGACAAGCAGATCATCACGCTGCATTTGAATAGCGTTTCGCTGAAAGATGCTCTGGATGCAATGCTGCTGCCCAATGGCTTCAACTATTATCAGCGCGGTGAGGTGATTGTCGTGTCATCAGGGGCTAACGCCGGAATCGGCGGGATGGAAACCATGTTTTATCGACTCAAGTACGCCTCGGCATCCACCGCCAAAATCGCTGTCGAAACAATCAAGAGCCAATACGGCAAGGTGGAAATACTCAACGGCGCTTCGAACGGTGATGGCGAAGGGGGCGGCCCGACTGTCATCCCAAATGCCTTGATTATTCATGACTTTCCAGACAATGTCCTGGGAATCAAAGCGTTGTTGGCGAAACTGGATGTGCCGGACCGTATGATTATGATTGAAGTCAAGATGATTGAGACAAAAGTGGACGAACTTGACATTCTCGGATTTAATCTGCCGAAATCTATCACAGCGCGTATCAGCAACACTACGTCAACCGGCTCCTCCGTGGCGACTAGCGGTTCCGGCAATACTGCGAGCGCCGGATTCATTGACCTCCCGAACGGCCGCTGGGACTGGGGCACGCTGAGTGTGGACGAACTTGCGGCCACGCTTGACTTCTTGCAGTCGAGCGGCAAAAGCAAACTCATTTCACACCCCAAACTGGCCACCCTGGAGAACCATGAAGCGGAATTCAAAGTCACCACAATTATTCCCGTGCAAACGGTAAATCGATTCACACAGGGTTCCGCGACTTCAGACATCGTAACCTTTCAGGACATCGAAGTCGGAATCACCCTGCGTGTCACACCGCGAATTAACGACTCCGGTGTGATTACCATGGATGTCTTCCCTCAAGTGCAGGAAATCATCAGCTTCACCGGGACACTGGACCAGCAGAAACCGATCACCACTCAGCGCTCGGTGCATACGGTCGTCACCTGCAAGGCGGGTGAAACAATAGTTATCGGCGGACTGTTGCGCGAAAACGAAATCATCAGGGAGGAAAAAGTGTTCTTGCTGGGCGATATTCCTTTTCTTGGCGGCCTGTTCAGGCATAAACGCACGGAAAAAGAAACCACTGATCTGCTGATTTTGATAACGCCGACTGTGATGTCAAGCGCCACACGATCAACCCCATAGGAAACCACGGGCGCGTGTAAAAAGCAGCGGCAGCGCCAGGGCAAGAAACCCCAAATCGCGGGCGAATGCCTCCCACAGTGAACTTTTCACGTCAGGGTTCTGCGTGAAACATCCACAATCGATATCCACGCCTTTGCTGATTGCGATGAGCAGGGCAACCGTGAAAACTACCAACATCAGATTCAGTAATAACGCCGAACTATGGCGCCAGACGCCAAACAGCAGGCCGAAGGCCACGAAAACCTCAACCCACGCCAGTGTCAGGGCGAAAATATTCACCAGAGCGCCCGGCAGGATGTGGTAATTGCTGACTGCTTTGGCGAACCCCGATGGATCAATAATTTTACTCTGCGCAGCCCACAGAAAAATTCCTGCCATTACAATTCGCAACGCCAGGATGAGCATAGGATTGTCAATTAGCCTTCTCACCCTCTAGCTCTCCGAATTATCGCCCGCGCCGCCTGCGGCGCTTTGCTGGGTGGGCAGGTCTTTCAGTGTCCAGTCACTCCAGCCGCCAAAGAATATCTGGACTGCGTCAAAACCTTCGGCTGCCAGTGTGCGGCCCAGATAAAGCGACAGATCGCACTCGGCGCCGTTGCAATAAATGATCATTAACTGGTCTTTGGGGGTATTGGAAAGAAAATCTTCCAGAATAGACTCGTCTTCGCTCTCATACGGCATATTGACGGCCCCGGCAATATGACCCTGTTCATAATCCCACTCGTCACGCGCATCAACGAACATGACATCTTCGCGGTTAAAGAAATCCAACGCCTCACCCACTGAGATATAGGGCGGGTCTCCCTCTTCTGCGGCCTCTGGAATTTTCGCCGTGTCTGTCAGCGACGAAACCGGGTAATACCCGATCCACTTCGGCGAATTCGGATTGGCGTACTTATTGGCAGCGCCGAATACAAGCGCCAGAAAGACAATGGCCAGACTTTGAGAGATTATTTTGGGGTTCATATATTTTCCCGGAGAGCGCTCTTGTGTAAATTGCTTACGCCATCTCGAATTGCGGCGTATCAGATTTTACTGGCGCCGGCCGTCGAAGTTCCCTGTTTCAGGCGCTTACTTCCGGACGGAAAAAATACTATCCGCCCATATGTACGGCGCCCCACATAATTACCATCCCGGCGCTCAACAGCAAGAGTTTCCAGCCCATCGCCGCCCGTGAATGCATGACTTCCGGCAAAATATCAGCAGTTGCGACATACAGGAAAACCCCGGAGGTCAAAGCGCTGATCCAGCTATACAGTTGGCTTCCCGCTCCGAGTTCACCGGCCGGAGCCAGAACCACGGTCAGAGCCGCCCCTAGCGGCGTCATCAGGGCGAACAGCAGCAGGTACAGCGCTATTTGCTTCGGGGAGCGGCCAGCCAGCGCAAACAACGAACCGAGAGCCAATGATGCGATCCCTTTGTGCAGGGCGATTGGCAAAAGAATGCCGCCAGAATTCTCCGCGCCTGACGCCAGCGCCAGCGCCGAGCCTTCGGAGATTGAGTGTACGCATAATCCAATCAGCGCAGTCAGCGCCACAATATCATGTCCGTCTGACTTTTTCCCCGACAGCGCATGCGGTATGATGCCCTTTTCGAGAACATAAATCAGCGCATAACCGGCCAGCGCCAGCCCGCCGATTGTCCGTGGGTCGCTGGAGTTTTGCGAAAACGAATTCGGAAGCAGCTCCAAAAAAACAGAGCCGAGAAAAAACCCGGCCGCCAGTGAGAGCGCCAGGTGAAGTGATTCGGTTGAAATCTTGCGCGCCAGCCCCCACAGGCCGCCAACCAGCGCGATCAAAAAAATTATCAATGAATTGACAAGGACATTCGGCTCCATAGCGGAGCGGAATTTCCCGAATTCCCTCAAGTATGTCAAGGGTCCGGCGCTGAATGGACACCGTGCAAGACAAAAGCCGTGACTTCCTGTCACGGCTCTTGTGAGAACTGCCTGTGAGTTTTGGAAGGGTTCGCCCTGCCGGGGGCTGTCGGCCTCGGGGATAGGGGAACCTTCAGTCCCGCCAGGCGGCCGGGACCACAGGTAAAATATGTATCAAACAGACATTCAAACTAAACCGGGAGAATCCCGGCAACGAAACCCGCTGGAGGGTCGTCAGCCAGCGAACCTTGAGTTTCGCCTATTGGCGAAAGTTAGAATGTCATGTTTACCGCTTAAAATTAAACTGGCCACAACGCAGAATTTTTCCGGCGCCAGGGTCTGAAGGCCAAATGGGTCCCAGATATTCTTGGAACCAACGGTAACAAACCGTTCATTCTCTTTTCTTTTGGGCATTGCTTCCTCCGTCCAATAAATGTGCGAAAGGCGGCGTTGCGTGAGGAACGTCTAAATGTTGCCTATGTGAAGTACGAGGTGTTGGTGTGGGCTGTTACCTCCTTTATCCATGTTAGGGGGCTGTTAGCTCACGCAGTCGAACCGTTGAGGGAAATGAGTGGGGCGCACGGTTCGCAGGCGCGCGAGATTCTCTTCTCCAGAGTCTAGTTTTTTGACATACAGCTAGGCGGCGATTGACTCCCGTAACTTCTTGATAGCCCTCCACTTGTATATATTGACCACCTGTTGGGTCACGCCTAATACAAGGGCTATTTCACGCTCTTTCTTGCCTCTTAGATAGAGTCGGATCACCTCACGCTGACGGCCCGAGAGGCTGTGTGAGATATGCCATTTGAGCTTTTTGAGGAAAAAAGTTGAGCGCACCCGGGCGGAACGTCCGGCGCTGTGATAGGCGGAGCGCTCGGCGGGAAACGACTCCAGAGCTGTCCGGTCAACAATCAGCTCGGCGAACTCATGTTCTCGCAAACCCGGCATGCATTAAACATACAGTCCAGCGCCGCGCCGGGCAAGGCGGTTTCGGCTATCGCCAGTGATACTGAAAAGCTGTGAGGCGCTAATGCGGACCCGATTCAGGGATACTTGATCTTGCGATTCTTGGTGAGTTTGTTCAAGCTGGACAGTGTGATTTTGAAAACCTCAAGGACCTCATCGCGAACTTCTTTGATCGCCACTCTTTTCTCATATGAAGTCAGATCATCAGGCAATTGGTCCAGACGTTCCTGAAAATAATCAAGAATCTCATCTTCTTTACTTTTGGCTTCATTCCTGAACTCGGAACTTGCCGCTTTGCTTTCAGTCTGGCCTTCAGTTTGACTCTGTATGTCCTGAATCGAAGCGCCAACAGCCGGGTTGCCATCCCCGGAAACATCATTGGCGCCATTGGCATCAATGTCCAGTTTGATCGCCGCCAGAGTCAACGGCGCGAACTCTATCTCTTTGCCCGCCGAATTCGTTGTCGCCGGCTGGCCTGATTCGTCTTTCACGAATGTTGTTAAAACAGCTGCGTCGGATGCTGTCCTGGTTTTGTCGACAATCGTCTCAGGCTGTAATACTTGATGTGATGAAGCCTCGCCGACGGGCGTCCCACGCCTTGCGGTAGAATTATTGGGTGCCCCACCCCTTGGGGTGGGAGATGTGGCGCTCTGGGCATTGTCAACCAAACCCACCCCAAGGGGTGGGGTACCGCTCTTATCTGGAGTGGCTAACTGTGCATCCTGAGCAACCGCCCTGGGCGGCGCAGAGCGCAGACTTTCTTCAACCGGAGGTGTCGATCGTCGGCTGGCCCGCTCGGCCTTGAGAAACGAAACAGCCTCCATTACCCCAAACAGCGCAACGGCAAGTATGAATAGAGTTGTATTTTTCATAGGCGCACCATCCTAAACGGGAATATCCGAATGAGTATGCTGCAGGGTCAAGATTTAATTTTAGAGCGGGTTTTTGTGGGCGGCAGACCTCCCGGTCTGCCCTTTTCCACTCTCAAAAAATCCATCGGGTATTGCACCACACAAATTCAACCGTCTAACTTGACCCAACAAGCGGATGCCCCCCAAACAAAAACACCATCAATCCACTGCTGTCTGGCGCCTGCCCCCATTGTAGGAGGATATATCATGCCAGCCAGCCGTAAACAACTAATCGCCAACCGCAAAAACGCTCAAAACTCCACCGGCCCCCGCACACTCGCCGGCAAACGCGCCGCCTCGCGCAACTCCACCAGACACGGGCTCTACTCCCGCGACACCGTCATTAACTCCACCAATCTGAAGGAAAGTCAGGACGAATACGACGAATTCCTGCAATGTCTCGTCAGCGAATTGGCGCCTCAAGGCGCATTACAGTTTCAGTTGGTTCAGGATATCGCCAATTGTCTCTGGCGGCAACGCCGCGCCATACATGCCGAAACCGCTCAACTAAATCACGAGTTGAATCGGAGGGCAGAATTACTCAAAAACACTATCCTGCCCTTCGAACGTTCTACAAATCCGGACTGCGATGACAGTCAGCATGATCCAGAAGAGATCGCAGCGCGTGTCGCCGCTTATTCAATCCCCACCGGCTCGTTTTCACTCGATCTCATGCGTTATGAAATGCGCAATGATCTGCGTGTCATGCGCGCCCTAAAAATCCTCAAACAGCTACAAAGTTGTGAGATTGAAAATTACACAAAGAA
>JADFNA010000369.1 GCA_022563625.1 Candidatus Zixiibacteriota bacterium | reverse complement strand
AAGCGGAGGCCGGTGTGCTTAGCGTTATCTGGGATGGACGCAATGACAATGGCTACGCGGTGGCCTCGGGGGTGTACTTGTATCAGGCCAAAGCGGGGGCGTTTGCGCAGACGAAAAAAATGATGCTGCTCAAGTGATGAGCCAAAGCAAATAAACTGCGCAGGTCTCGGAGTGGCTCCTGCCAAAATGTGGCTGCCGGCGACGCAATCTGTGCGGAGCTGGCAGCCATTTTCTTATGTTATAAATCATTAGCCGTAAGTTATTTGTGGTAGGCGGAACCTGCCAGAATCGAAAACGCGCGATACAATTGCTCAAGGACCACAACCCGGGCGACCTGATGTGACAGCGTCAAACCCGAAAGTGACAGAACTTTGTCAGACTTTTCATGGATGTTTGTGGTAAGTCCACAGGCGCCCCCGATTATCAAATCCAGCGATCCGGCCCCGCCGGACATGGTTTCGGACAACAGCGCCGCGTATGCTTCAGAGGACAGGCGCTGGCCGGATATGTCAAAGAGCCACACGACATCAGACCGTAAACTGCTGATCACGCGCTCTGTTTCCTGGCGCCTGAGCGATTCGACTGATCCGTCGGGAGACTTCTTGACTTCGGGGATTTCCACCAGCTCAAAGCGGCAGTGGCGCATTAGCAATTTGCTGAAATGCGCGCGGGCGCTGCCGGCCCAGTCACCCTTGGATTTTCCGACTGCGAGCAGCCGCACTGTCAGCATTATGTATTACCAGAATTGAGTTTGTCGCGCAGCCCTGCAGGAAATTAGCTCGGAATAAAAGTTAGCCAGACTTCGCGTGTGCGCGGGCCGTCAAATTCGCAAAACATCAAACCCTGCCAGCGGCCGAGTTGAATTCTGCCGTCTTTCACGATAAGCGTTTCTGAAACTCCAACTAATGACGATTTGATATGGGAATCTGAGTTTCCTTCGGCGTGATTGTAGTCTCCATCCTTTGGAATATCAGTTTCCAGTTTGGCAAGTATGTCGCGCTTGACATCCGGGTCGTAGTTTTCATTGACCGTAATGGCCGCGGTCGTGTGCGGGCAGTATACTATCAGTACGCCAGAATTCGATTCGCCGACCAGCTTGTCGAGCGCTGTTTGGGCTTGATTGAGAATGTCAATCATTTCATTTCGGGCTGATGTAATAACTTTGATTTGTTCCATGATTATCTACGACAACAACGCTTCCGCCTATGACAACAACGTGTCCGCCTACGACAACAACGCGTCCGCGAACTGCCCTGCGTCAAATTCCTGCAAATCGTCAATGTTTTCACCGACACCAATATAGCGCACCGGCGCCTGAATTTCCTCGGCAATAGCGATAATCACACCGCCTTTGGCCGTGCTGTCCAGTTTTGTCACTATCAGTCCGTCGCAACCGACTGAGTCGGTGAACACGCGCACCTGGCTGAGAGCGTTCTGTCCGGTGGCGCCGTCAATGACCAGCAGGCTATAGGTCGGCGCTTCCGGTTTTGCCTTGTGAATGACTTTTCTGATCTTGGTAAGTTCCTGCATCAGATGTGATTTCGTATGCAACCGCCCGGCGGTATCGATCAACAGCAAGTCAACTCCGCTGGCGGCGGCCTGTTTGGTCGCCTCAAAGGCAACCGAGGCCGGGTCGGCTCCGCTGGCCGCGCGAATGAAATCGACAGCGGAGCGTTCAGCCCAGATCTGCAACTGTTCGACAGCCGCCGCGCGAAAAGTATCACAGGCCGCGATAGCCACTTTCTTGCCCTGCGCCGAATATAAGCGCGCGAGTTTGCCGACTGTCGTGGTTTTTCCGGAGCCGTTCACACCGACGATCAAAAACACTACCGGCCGGTGTTCATTCTGCCAGATTGAAGCTGTGTCGGCCGATGTCAAGATTCCACGAATCTCTTCTTTGAGGAGCGTCACGACCTGTTCGCCTTCAGTCATGTTCTCTTTGCGAGCGCGTTCACGCACCGAAGCTATCAGCCGCCCGGTGGCGTCCAGACCCAGATCGGCCCCCAGAAGAGTTTCTTCTATTTCATCAAGCAGCGCATCATCAATCTTTCGCCCTCCGACAAGCGGGGCTAGCTTGCCGAACAGCGAGTTTCTGGTCTTTAGCAGGCTGTCGGTGAGTTTTTTGAAACTTGAAAGCATGAGAATCGGAAACACTTCAGATAGCGCTGAATCTTCATCGCGTCAGCATTTGATGAGAATCAACCGGCAGAATCATCATCAGAATCATCAGTAGAACCGGCGGCGCCTGGCCCGGCCGGAGAGATCAGCGATGGTGTCATGCGTTCAACAACCGCAGGCGGGATTTCAACTTCATCTTCAGAGAGTGATTCGACAGTCGGCGATGTTTCCGAACGAGCAAGAGTCATGTTCCCGTTCTCGTCCGGGACGCCAAAACGCACCGAGACCAGCTTGGAAACCCCGGGCGATTCCATAGTGACGCCATACAGCGTATCGGCGGCTTCCATAGTGATTTTATTATGTGTAATGATGATAAACTGCGTCCGGTTCGAAAAACGACGAATCAACCGCAGGAAACGATGGCAGTTTGCATCATCTAGCGGCGCATCAATTTCATCAAGGATACAAAACGGCGAGGGTTTGACTAGATACAGCGAGAACAGCAGGGCTATCGCTGTCAGAGCCCGCTCACCGCCAGACATCTGGGTGATAGTCACCAGCTTTTTGCCCTTGGGCTTGGCGATAATTTCAAAGGAATTCCCGCCGGGTCTTAGTATGCCGGCGTCGAAGGCCGCTGTGAACTCGCCGAAGCTACCGTCGGAGGGGGCATCGTCCAGCCGCTCGTCGAGCAGGGTCCCGTTGGTCGTGATCATGGTCTTCACGCCGCGGCTAGAAGCCTCCG
>JADFNA010000368.1 GCA_022563625.1 Candidatus Zixiibacteriota bacterium | reverse complement strand
CTTGGATAAATAGGCTCTTCTCTTCAACCAATAATATTGCACTCAACAGTAACGCTAAACAAAAACAGCCTAGTACTATCATTAAGATGATCAGGGGATTCCTGAAAGCTAATGAATAAGATAGCTTAAGGTAACTTTTGAAATCAAGCTGATATTTAATACTTATGGTATCCAGCGCACCTTTTTCCGAGTTCATCCCCTCAAATCCTCTCCAGCTCATCCGCCTCAATTGTGTACTTATGATCCACATTGCCGGTGTTGCGCGTGGTGGACAGTTCGCTGGAAGAATATAGCGCCCAAGAGGACCCGCGCAAAAGCAAGTACATCTGCCACCCTGAGTGAAACGAAGGGTCTCAGCGATGGCTCGTGACAGCGGCGCTCTATGTTAAGTCCGCTGGGATTCTTCGTTTCACTCAGAATGACCTGAATGGGCTCAGAATGACTGGTTGGAAGAATGCGGTTGCAATTCGGCCTACGGCCGGGCAAGAAATTCGCCGTGAAAAAGTGTTGTTTTGGGTAATGCCATAGCGTATGCTGGAAGGTGAAGGGATTGGAAACCCCTTAACTAATTACCAAACGCGGGAGAAAATATTGTGGGAGACAAAGGAAGTAAAGACAAAAGCAAAAGGGAAGACCGTAAGAAAGCCAAACTGACGCCGAAAGAAAAACGCCAGAAAAAGCGCGAAAAAAAGGATAAGTGAGACGACTCCGAGAGCCATTCATGGAAGGGGCAGACCGGAGGTCTGCCGCCCACTCAAAAAAAGAATAAGTGACGCGCCCGCGTGGGTATTGGATGGAAGGCGCAGACCGGTGGACTGCCGCCCACTCAATTAAGCGACGCGCCTGCGTCGTTACAGTGTCGGCTGGGAGGGAGTTAGTCGGCGCTAATATCGCGGCAGCCCAATTTCCAGACGCCGGAAAAGGGCATAACCAAATCATCCGGCGGGAGCGAAAAATCGCCGAACTCGCCATGGAAAACACCCCTGGCGCCACTGTTCAGCATCTTTATGTGACCCCTAAAAAGGCCGTGCCCGATGCCGCATACCGGGCACAAGTGCGGATCATCATAGATCCAGGTCCCTCTCAAATGGGCAATGACCTGATCGGTGATGAGACCGGAGATTGATCCCTCAAGGACACGCTTGTTGTCCGGAGTGGTGAAGTATCTTCCACTCAGATATCCCAGAGAGTCTCCTCTATCATTAAGCCAGAACCCCTCGAAACGCCCATGATCATCAAAACTGTTTGATTTGATCCATTTGCCTTCCATTTTCCCGCGCGCGCAGAATGGTGGATGAATCTTGCGGGCATGGATGATCAGGCCGTTGCTATTGTCTACCGGATAGAACGCATCAAACTTCTCCAGCTCGCTGAAAGGCCACTGGACCTGTAGCGCTTCGGTGTCAAAAAATAGTTCAGGAATTACGGTGAGCATAGAGTGTTTGGGAACGAAAACCAGAATACTCATACCGTCAAAGTCCCCGTCAGTGACAGAAACCCATCTGAGATGAAACTTATTATCTCGCGGCAGCAGCGAGTCCTGTCCGTGATCGAAATCTATCAGCGCCCTGACATGCATCGCCGATGGCACACTTGCCGAGAGCCGTCCGGACCAGTCCAGCGGCGCTGGGGCTGAAGCGCCAAGGCTAGCCAGCGGACCCCAGAGAAAAGTGATGCTGAAGACATTGTAGAGGCTGTCAGGATCGCCGGCGAGTCCAAAATCCGGCGGCGCCAGTTCATACGCTCTCCAAGAAGCGTCAGTGAGATCTGTGTGGCGGTCCAGAATTTCCTGCGCCCCGCCGGGAATGGGCGCGGCCAGAGGATTCTCTCTTCCGTCAGAACCATCCGAGTTAGAGGGCGAGGATGTACGCGAATCGCACCCCGCTAGGCTGATGAGCGTGATCACAGCGAGTATTGCGAGTTTAAGCGGATTATTCATGACACCTCCAATCGGGGGACATATCCAATTGCAGTTCCTGCACTAAAGCTACTTTATCGGTCTCACCTGTCAAGCGTTTTTCTGGTTTTTTGTGCGGTTTTGCCGCCCCTGTAGTATAATCAGGGTGAATGTCTTCCAAGGGTTTGGACAAGGAGAAAAAGTTATGGCTCGAATCGTTAAAATGGGGAGCGCTGTCGTGGTTATTGCCGCGGTGTTCGCTTTTACGCTCTGGTTAAGGGGGGGCTTGAATCAAGACCGAACGGTTTCTGAGGCGCTCATCGAAAATGTTCCTGTAACCTATGCTGACGCCAAAGGTGAATCTGTATCAATAAAGTATGATTCGACCCTGAATGCCTTTCCGCATCTCTTGATGATCGGCGGTGAATTGACCGTGAACAATCGATGTCCGGTGCGCCGGGTGCGGTTGAATGCGCGCGTTCAGCCTCTCTTCGTGAACGGCCGGCCGGTTGGGTTTTGCTGAATACCGTGTGTCAAAGTCTTCGTGCAAGACCCCGGAACATATCTTAGCGCGCTGGAGATCGAACTAGCCGGATTTTTGGATACCGCAAGACCGGCGTTACTCGATTCTATGAGTAGAACATTTGTCAACTATGAAGCGTTCTTTTTCTCAGACGCTGAGCATAAATCTACATTTGATGAAGACATCGTCCGCTATTGCGGGCAGATCACTGATCCCGTGACACGTAAACAGTTTATACCCGGTGAGGAATCGCCGCATTTATCATATGCTAATCGCGAGTTCTTTTTCGTTTCGGATTCAACATTGGGCGTGTTTCGAGCTATGCCCGACATGTATGCGCTGCCGGATTATGAGATGCGTCAAGAAACGGACTAGAGTTTTTCCTCATCCAGGACCCGGCAAGTGACAGAGTTCTTGTCTTCTATCCTGTCAGGGACTGCCATTGCC
>JADFNA010000367.1 GCA_022563625.1 Candidatus Zixiibacteriota bacterium | reverse complement strand
ATCGAACCATATGCGTCCACGCGAACTTGATCAAGAATTGACGGCAGCGCTTTGCCGGTGCGCACTGTCGCCAACTCATGTTTAATCGCTTCCAGCGACTTGTTCATTCGAGTCTGTACGTCTTCAATTATTTGTTTCGCCATAGATTTCTCCGCGGATTCAATCGAAAGCAGCGCGATTTTTAGTGAACCAATCGCGGCCTGCGGCGCTCTTTCCCATCGCGCTCAAGCAACTACCGCTCTGAATCAACTACTGCGCTCAGGCAACCGGGGCGCTCACCAGAGTGCCAATCTTTTCTCCCGTCACGACACGTTTCAGGTTCCCATCCACGAGAATGTTGAAGACTTGTATCGGAATGTTATTTTCTCTGGCCAGCGAAATAGCCGTGGCGTCCATAACTTTCAAGTCGTTCTTGAGCACATCCATGAATGTCAATTCGGGATACATCACAGCCCCGGCATTTTTTTCCGGGTCGTCGGAATAGACCCCGTTCACTCGCGTGGCTTTCAGGAGCACATCGGCTTCAATCTCGCTGGCCCGCAGGGCCGCTGCCGTGTCGGTGGTGAAAAACGGACTGCCGGTGCCGGCCACAAGAATGATTATTCTGCCTTTGTTCAGATGCCGCATGGCGCGCCGTTTGATGAATACCTCGGCGATCTGGTCCATTCTAATAGCCGACAGAACTCTGGTCTCAACTCCGAGAGATTCTATCGTATTTTGCAGGGCCAGCCCGTTCATAACTGTCGCCAGCATACCCATCGAATCTCCGGTGACCCGGTCAATGCCGTTTTTTGAGGCTGCCAGTCCGCGAAATATATTGCCTCCGCCCACCACCAGCGCAACCTGGACGTCCATATTCCTGACTTCCACAATTTGCCGGCACAGGCCCCGAATCCTAGCAGGATCAATGCTCAATTTTCCCTTCCCGGCCAGCGCTTCGCCGGAGAGTTTGAGCAGTATTCGCTTGTACTTGGGTTCAGCCATGCCCTCAGGGTTAGTTCTGGGTCAACTTAGATTCCGCTGTCCGTTAATGGGACATATTTCTCGGTATATATATAGCACGACCGGCTTGTGGAAACAAGCTGGTCAGAAAGTTGTGTCTGTGGGGTGATTCAGCTCGGTCAGCCGCCAAGCAGGTAGCGGGTAAAGCGCGTCACAGCCAGTGACTGGCCGATGTCGGCTGCTTTCGATTTCAACAAATCCCCGACTGAGGTATCCGGGTCTTTTACGAATGCCTGTTCCAGAAGGGCCACTTCGCCATAATACTTATCAATCTTACCATTCACTATCTTATCAACAATTTTCTCTGGCTTGCCTTCGTTGATCGCCTGCTGCCGATAAATTTCTCGCTCGCGTTCAATAGCATCCTGATTCAACTGCTCACGTGAGACAGCCTGTGGCGCTGCGGCGGCAATATGCATGGCGATATCGCGCGCAAGCCTGGTAAAACCGTCATCGGACGGATCGGAGACACCTCTGAACTCAACCAGAACCGCCAGTTTATCTCCCGGATGATTATAGGTGGAGAGAGCGCCGCCATCCCCGGCTGTAAGTTTCTCGACACGACGGAGCTGCATGTTCTCGCCGAGCTTCCCGATTTGAGTCTGAACAGCCTCAGCCACGCTCTGGCCGGAGTCCGCTGCGAATGGACGGGACAAGAATTCATCAATGTTTGCGGCAGGCTCCTCAGCCAGCGCCTGCTCGATTAGCTGGCTTGAAAAGTTCTGAAAATCATCCGTGCGCGCCACAAAATCAGTTTCACAACTGATCTCCAGAACAGCGCCGCTCTTGAGGTCATCAGTGAGTCTTGACACAATCAGCCCTTCGCTGGTCTGCCGACCGGCTTTCCCGGCAGCTTTGGCGATTCCTCTTTCGCGCAAGAAATCTATCGCCTTCTCGGTATCTCCGCCGGTTTCTGTCAGGGCGTTCTTGCAGTCCATCATGCCCGCGCCGGTTTTGGCTCGCAGTTCTTTGACCATACTTGCCGTTATTACCATACTCATTATAATCTTTCTCAATCAAAATCTTTCAAATGAAGCGTGTCCGAGTGTAACCTACCCGCACAGCATTTACTAAGCATTTACTCAGGGTTCGCTGCGGAAAATTGTCACAGACATCAAATCCCGCAGCTCGAATCAGAGGGATTGTTCCTCACCTGCGGAGACATAAGCGGCGGTCCGTTTGCTGCCGGCATTTTTCTCGGACTCGGCTTCGGCAGCGGCGGCCATTTCTTCGGCGCTCGTCTTGTTTTTCGCTTCTATAAGCGCATCAATCAACTCTTTGGTAATAATTCTAATTGATTTTATCGCATCGTCGTTTGCGGCGATGGGAAAATCAATCGGGTCCGGATCTGCGTTTGTGTCCAATATGGCGATAATCGGAATTGACAGCCGGCGCGCCTCGGCAACTGCGATGCTTTCTTTTTTCGCGTCAACGATAAACATCAGCCCCGGCAGGTGATTCATGTCCTTGATTCCGCCCAGCGCCCGCTCCAGTTTTATGTATTGACGTTCTTTTAACGAGCGCTCCTTCTTGGTGAACTTCTCCAGCGTGCCGTCTTCACGCATCTCCTCATAATCTTTGAGTTTGCGAATCGACAGCTTAATCGTCTCAAAATTCGTGAGCATGCCACCCAGCCAGCGGGATACGACAAAAAACTGTCCGGAACGCTGGGCCTCAGTCTTGATCACATCGGCGGCCTGCTTTTTTGTACCGACCAGCAGCACAGAACGCCCGCGCGAAATGACTTCAACAATCTTACGCTTGGCCTCATCAATAGCTACCAGCGTCTTCTTGAGATCAATAATGTAGATACCGTTGCACGCCGTGAAGATGAACGGCTTCATCTTCGGGTTCCAGCGCCGGGTTTGGTGTCC
>JADFNA010000366.1 GCA_022563625.1 Candidatus Zixiibacteriota bacterium | reverse complement strand
CTGTTTCAAGCTCTGCGCCGCAATAGAAAAAACCGGCCGGCTGTCAATCACTAAAAGATGTAACAGCCTTCCGGCTTGCTATTTTGATGTAATGTGGCGGAATCAGTGGTCAAACACAACTTTTTCAAAAAAGTCCCATTCAACTTTGTCCATACTCCCGTCAGCGGAGAGGATGTATATCCCTTTATTATCTTCATCAATATCGTTCGAGTTCCGCAGGTGAAATTCCCTGCCATCTTTGAGTGTGACCGTCGAACCCCGGCGGTTGATTGCGATAGACCTTATATTGGCAAAGAAAATGTCATATTGAATGCCCCGAAACTCTCCATCAAGGATTTCCCAGGTAAACTGCTCGTCAGCGTCCCAAATAATGTATCCGGTGAACGACTCTCCATCATCGGTGGTGACAGTTCCGCTCAGCTTCTTGCCGCCGTCAAATGTGTCGTAGCTGACATTGTCCGGAGCCTGGCGGAATTCCAGTATATCGAAATTGTCCCAGTCAACAATTATCCGCCCCAGCGCCAGATCTGAAACAACGATGCCGTTGTTTCGACTGTCAACGTCATTGGAATCTTCCATACGCAGCTCTTTGCCGTCTCTGGTTGTAACACGGGCGCCGCTCGATCCCCGGCGCTCAATAGACTGAATCTGTTTGAAACGGATCTTGCGCTTGCGGCCATTGGTGTAACCGTCGAGAACATCAGTGACAAATGATTCGTCATAGTCCCACCCGATATAGCCCGTGAATTCTTCGCCGCGACGGGTTGTCAGTGTTCCGAAAAGCCGGGGGCCAAATACACTCGTCTCCCCCGCCGGGGCCTGTGAAAACTCGATTGATTCAATATCATCCCATTCAAGTTCGATTTCACCTTCAGACTTGTCCTCTATAACAATTTCCCGGATATCGTCGCCGATGTCGGTCGATCCCCCCTCGAATTCCACCTCTTCCCCGCTCTTGAGAGTCAAAAGAGCCGCGTTATCGCTAATCGGTTCGAGCGTTTTGATATGGCCGAAAGCGATGCCGGATTGGGCCGATGAACTCAAACGGGAAAATATCCTGAAAACACCAAACAAATCACGTTTCCGGTTCCGCTCGCGGTATTTTCGCCGTGAACTGCGGTCTTTTATGCGCGGGCGCTCTTTTGATCCATCGAGAACATTGTCCCACGAGCCTTCGTTCTTGTCCCAGCGGATAAAGCCCGTCAGTTGATCGCCGTCGACGGTCACAATCGTGCCATAAATCCTGCCCCGGTCCTGGGCTTGGGCCTGTGAGAAAAGGCCAAAGGTGAACAAGCCGAGCAAGACAGGGGCAGTCAGCAAACATGCGCCGCCGATTCTCCTGCTCCGTCCCCCTCGCGGTCCTTTGCGAAGCGAAGCGCCCCAAACATGGGTCGATTTGAGTTCCTGAGCATTTCTGTCTATTGGATTCATTTCTCGCTTTTCATAATGAGGTTTCTCGGTCTCGGGCCCGGACAGTAAAGGACAATCCGGCACAAACAATCACATCTACATGTTCGTAATGGGCGGCGAAAAGTTGCCCAAAGCGGCCAATAAACGGCCTGAAATTGGTCGAATATCCACTCCATGGGAGGACAGCAATTACTTTAGCAACAAAGCCTTACGAGAAAGTGTCAGGTCACCGGCGGTGACCCGGTAGAAATAAACACCGCTCGGGGCGTCGAAATTGTCGCCGGTGCGTCCGTCCCATTGGACCGTATTCCAGCCCGCCGGCGCTCGCCCGCTCAGAAGTGTGCGGATAGTTCGTCCCAAAACGTTGTAGATTTTTAATTCCACCTCCTCAGTGCGGGGCAGGAAAAACGAAATTGTGGTCGAGAGATTGAAAGGATTGGGATAATTCTGGGCCAGTGTAAACTCTTCTGGCAGAGGCGGCTTGTCATCGGGCTGGACTCCGGTTATCAGCCCGACACGGACCTCACTATGCTGTAAAATCGGCTCAAACGAGTAACCCGATGGATAGCCGAAAATAATCGAATCTGCGCTGAGAAATTGAGTCGTGGGGAGCGTGAATTCGAAATCAGCAGCACGCAGGGTGAGTTTCAAGAACTCTCGTGAAGCTCGCGGAGCCAGTTCCGCCAGTTGCAGAGAGTCCGTCGGACGATAGTCAATTCTCAGCGCGCCTGAGGCCGAATCCCAGGTGTATGAAAGCGTGAAGAACGGCAGTGCGCTGGAATCCATCAACTCCAACGATTCAAAGCGAAAAAAAGCAGTGTCGATCACCAGCGGCGCGGTAATCGAGCTGACCGGATCTCTCAGCGACAGAGAAAGGATGAGATCAATGTTGTCCCCGGGAAGCGCACTGGCCGGGCCAAAACCGAGCGTGTCAGCCGGGGTGAAAGTCGCTGCGACGATGAGTGTTTCTGGCGAATTGAACGCGGCGCTGTCAGAAATGAGCGCTACTCCGAAATACAATCCGGGTCCGAATGTTGGAGCGTCAACTGCCAGCCGGGCCTCTTGATTGTTTGAGCCGCTGAGAGTTATAGGCGACAGCCAACTCGCCAGTGAGGTCAATTCCCAGCCCAGTGTCCCGATTCCCCCGTTGGAAACGGTGACATTCACCTCTCCGGAACTATGGGCTGACATCTCAACCTGAACAGTATCAGATGAAAGCAAAATATAAGGCAGTCCACTGGCATAGTCGAGTGTCACTATCAGCGTATCAGAGGCGCCGCCATTGGCGCTTGTGTCATGAAATACGACTATGTCCTGGAAATCTCCGGTGGTGATTGAGGCGAGATCAACCTGCAGGCTGACCGTGTCGTTTCCCGCTCCGTCTGTGGCCGAAAGCGCCAGCCAGCTAATACTTTCCTCGGCGCGCCAGAACAGTGTTCCGGAACCCGAGTTACTGATCACTAGATTCCGGA
>JADFNA010000365.1 GCA_022563625.1 Candidatus Zixiibacteriota bacterium | reverse complement strand
CTTGAAAGCGTAAAAGTTCCCTGTATTCGAGGGCCCTTTCTCGCCGACAATGTGAGCGATATTTAAGTCCTGTGAATCCTTCGGTCGTCCGGCCTCCCAGAAGTCGATCTCCATGAACATCCAATAGGGTTCTCCTTGGACTTCGGGGCCGGGGAGCATCTTTTTTAGTCCTTCTACGACGGCACTCATTAGCTCTGCCATGTTTACGTTCCTCCTCTTGGTCTACTACACGGATTTCTTTTCAAAAGGTTCCACGGGCAGGTCCTCATGCCCGCTCTGACCCGTCGATCGGGCCGACTCCTTCTTGCCGTCAATGCGGCCAGCCAGGTCCCGCCGCCGAGGCCAAACAGCGTCCATGCGGCGCCAAGTTGCATATACACCGCCGAACCGAGCGAAGCGCCTGAAGCAATACCAAGTGTAAACGGTGTGGCTAGCGGATTGCGCAGCAGCGCTTGAAAAACCAGTCCTGAGACCGCCAGCGATCCTCCGGCCAAAAATCCGAGGAGGACACGCGGCAGACGGATGTCATAGAAAATCATGCGTTGGCTTTCACTCAAAGTCCCGCCAAAAAGATCGGCAAGCGAGATTTCTATCGGCCCTATAAGCGGGGACACAAGCAATGAGCCGATGACCAGCGCCGCAGTGATGCCCAGGCGAAATGATATGCGCCGAATATTCATGACGATTGTGTGCCGCCCTCGGAGTGGCCGGAGCGGCCGGCGTGAATGGCGGGAAAAACAAAGGGCCGTCCGGTGTGGGAGTCCCGGCCCGTGCGAAGCTGAATATCATAGATACTTTTCAGTGTGCGCTCGCTGCAAAATTCGTCCGGCGCTCCGTCGAAGATTTTTCTTCCTTTTTTTAACGCAATAATTCGATCAGCGCTCCAGAGCGCAAGATTCAGATCATGCGTGACAAACATGGCGCCGACGGATGCGTTCTTGACAGACTCAATTAATATCGCAATCACTTCGGCTTGATGCAGGGGATCGAGAAATGATGTTGGTTCATCCAGCAGAATTACGCGCGCATCCTGCGCCAGCGTCCCTGCCAGGTAGATTTTCTGCAACTCGCCCCCGGAGAGCGTTGTCAAGCGGCGCTCTGAGAAACCCAGCATTCCGACCCGCTCCAGAGCGGCGCTGACTTTTTTCTGTGTGGCGGAAAGGATACCGAAGCGGTCACCCTGGCTGTACAGCGCCATCTCCACGAACTCGCTTGCGCGAAAATCCAAAAAACGCTCTTCCTGCTGCGGGAGATAACTCATTTGCCGCGCGCGTTGAAGCGCGCTCAATTTCGAGAGCGGTTTGCCAATAATTTCGGCGCTTGTCCATTCGGCCCGATAGATTCCCAGCAGTGATTTGAGAGTCGAAGTCTTGCCGGCCCCGTTTGGCCCCACAAGTGCAATGAGTTCGCCGGAATAGAGAGCGAAAGAGACATCTTCAAGTATTCTGCTCTGGCCCAGTCTCAGGGACATGCGTTCGACTTCTAGAATTGGAGCGCTGGCAGATATTCTCATTGCAGAATCATGTACGATTTTACCCGTCCCATTCCAGCTCGGGATGTAAGGCTACAATCAGGTCATCAATTATGTACACAAAGCGCGGGCCGGGAATAAATAAATGGCCGCCCTGCAGCACGTACACCCTGTTTTCTCGAACGGCTTTGAGTGTAGTCATTGAGCGCCACTGGTTTTGCACAAAAGTCGTGTCAATATCTCTTGAAGCGCTGTCCATCAAATCAAGGATAATATCCGGATCGAGCGCTCCAATCCCCTCCGTTGAGTAGAGCGGGAACTTTATCCCTCTGGCTGTGACGACGTTTGTTCCACCGGAGATTTCTATCAGCGTTGTGAAGTATTCTTCGTCTCCCGCGGCGGAAATCTCTTCAATCACGCCGGGCTTTTCTGAATGGCCGATGCTGAGCAGGCATGTTGGCCGGGCCAGTCCTTCAGTCAGGGCCCGCGCCCGTCCGATTTTTTCCTGATGAGCGCCGAGCAAACTATCAGCGGCCGCCGCCGCGCCAATACGCCGACCGACTGTGGTATATGATTCCAGTATTCCTGCGACAGATTGATGATTGACCGCCAGATAGGGAATCTTAAGCTGTCTCAGGCGCTTCCTGACCTGGTCATGCTCAATCAGCAGGATGACCAAGTCCGGCAACGCATCAACCAACGCTTCAAAGTTTACATCCAGAAACCCGCCAACTTCCGGGAGCGCCTCAGCCGCCGGAGGAAAAGTGCAATAGCGTGTAACACCCACCAGCGCCGAATCTGCGCCGAGTGCAAAAACCAGCTCTGTAATTGATGGCGCGAGTGACACGACCCGCGCGGGAATTGCAGCGCCGGATGGTGAAGTATTGTCTTGTTCAACAGACAGGTCAGGCAGCGCCCCGTAATGGTCCAACACGAGCAGGATTGCCAGCACCGCCACCGAGGCCAGCGCCGCGCGGAACAGTTTGCGTTTGACAGATTCCGGCTCGAAGTATCTGTGGTGTCGCTGGTGCATGTCACTTAAAAATAGTTGACGACTACGATTCGCTGGCGCCGGCGGGCGTGATGGCCTGCGGCTTGCCCTGTCTATCAATGGCGACCATGATAAACCTGCCTGTCGCGGCCAGGGTCCGCTTGCCGGTCAGAGGCCCTTCGCAATACATCTCGACCAGAACGGTGATTGAAGTGCGTCCGACTTTTTCTATTTTGCCGCGCAACTCAACCATGCTGCCCTGGGGCACGGGTTCTTTGAATTCGATCTGCTCGGAAGCGACAGTGACCATTGTCTGGCGGGAAAATCGCGTGGAAACAAACCAGGCGGCCTTGTCCATCCACTGCAGCGCAAAGCCGCCGAACAGGGTCCCGTAATTGTTCACCATGGAAGGGAATACCTG
>JADFNA010000364.1 GCA_022563625.1 Candidatus Zixiibacteriota bacterium | reverse complement strand
TTTGCCAGTGACCCCGACGGAACGACTCCCACGCTTTCGGCAGACTCGCTTCCGGGTAATGCATCGTTTCTCGATAACGGCGACGGAACCGGAACCATAACCTTTGCGCCAAACTTTGTCCAGGCCGGCATCTATACAGTGTTTATCAATGTTACCGATGGATCGCTGACAACAACAGCGCCGCTGGTTATCACGGTGATTGAGGCCGGAAATCAACCGCCGCAGATGCCTTTTGAATTTTTTCAACTGGACCATGTGGAAACTGACTTGATCAGTTTTACGCTGAAAGCTACCGATCCGGATTCGACACTCCCGATCATGACCGCAACTAATCTCCCGCTAGGGGCCACGTATGTTGACATCGGAAATGGAGAGGGCTCTTTTGTCTGGCAGACGGAGAACCTTCAGGCAGGTAATTACAACGTCTCTTTCTTTGCCATTGATGCGCTTGATCCGCTGCTTTTCGATTCTGCGATAGTGAATATTGATCTCGCCGACAGCAATTTCGTACCGCTTATTTCCGTGGTTCCAGGGCAATTAAAAACTGTTAATGAAGCGCAGACGCTCACTTTCGTAGTCACTGCCTCGGATTTCGATGGAACAATTCCGATACTGTCAACTGATACTCTGTACCCCAATATGACTTTTGTTGATGATGGCAATGGGACCGGGACACTGACATTCACACCGGACTTCACGCAGGGGTCACCGAGTCCGGGAACACCTTATGCGGTCGACTTTATCGCTACCGATGCGGTTGATCCATCTAAGATAAAAAGTACGACGCCGCAGAATTTCTTTGTGCGGAACGTAAACCAGCCGCCGGTTGTGGCCCCGATAATATCACCGCAAACAGTTGTCGAAGGGACGACACTGTCGTTTACTGTTCAATCATCTGACGCTGACCTTGAGGCCCCGTCGACCACTTTTCCGGTCCTCAGAGCGGAAAACCTGCCGCCGAACGCAACAGCGGTACATCCGGCCAGTGGAGATTTGACACAGCTCGAATTCAGCTTTACTCCTGATTTCACCCAGGCTGGAATATTTGTGATCAGCTTTATCGCCTCTGACACACAGGATGAAGATTCTTTGCTGGTACAGATAAATGTGAGTGACGCCGGTAATCAGAACCCGATCTGGATCACAATTTTGCAGGACACGACACTTGTCGTGGCGGGCACGTTCTCTGAAATACCGCTCAATTCATTCGAGCCTGATAATGACCCGGTTGTTCTGAGCCTGAGTTTCTCTCCGAGCGGTTCAGCGTTAATCGATTTAGGCGATGGCACTGGTTCATTCCGCTACAATCCGGATGCGTTCGACGTTGGCGCCACAATACCTGTGGAGTTCTATGTAACCGATCCGGCTGGCGCCGCTGATACGGTTCGAACAGTATTTGTAGTCAGAGCATTCCTGCGTGGCGATGCAAACACCGATACGCGAATCGACCTGACAGATGCAGTGTTCTTGATTGATTTCCTCTTCCGCAGTGGCAGCGCTCCGGTTTCCGCTGAAGCCGCCGATGTAAACTTTGATTTGAATATCAGCATCGCAGACATTACATTCTTAATTAATTACCTGTTCAGGCAAGGACCTCCTCCTCCGGGGTAGGGTGGAGGCGTTTTCAAATTTTTTCCAGAGCGCACTGCTCCTCTCTCAACATGATGAAACATCAGTTACGGCCCGGAACCTTAGGACCAGGGCTGTTTGCTGTTCGCGCTGGCGTCAAATCGTTGCGCTAATAATATAGAGATTCAGAAGCGAAAAAGACTTCAATTCGGAGTAAACCAGTAACCTATTGTACGGCAGTATGTTAATTATTAACTCAAGGTCAAAATTAATACTCTCGCACTGGATTCAGGCGTGGATTTTGCATACTACAGATCGTTGGGCTTCGGCTTTTCCAGACTATAATATTCTGGCATAAAAACTGGCAAACCCGGCTGACAGAAATCAAGACCATGGAACTAAAAACTCTGACCCCAATCGCAATCGAAGATAAAAATCGAACACAACTTCCCTGCCGAGACTGTGGTTGCAAGTCATTTTATGACAACCACTTAATGGACAACGATTGCTGTTTTTCGGGGGAAAAGAAAGGACTTTTTGCTTGACGATAGCACCCTTGTTTGACTATCTTTCAATACGGATCAGGCTTGTCCCTGAATTCCGCGCAGCGCTGTATCGTCCTGTAATCCATAGAGATAGTCCTCACATTCATTTCTCTGGCCAGGATTGTGGATCACTTGACCGACTGATGCGCCGGGCGCTGACTGGCCTCACAAATGCACTGAAACTCAACTACGCGGCGGCGGCAACCGCTGATTCCAAGGCAATGAAACGAATAAAATAGGCTGGATGAGAACCATACGAAGATCAGACAGTATGGATGAAAAGTTGCAAAATAATCTGCCGGTGCGCAGAGGAGGAGCTATTGACTCTACGGTAATGGTGTAGTTTACTTAATATCCCGGATGACGGATTATCGAGTGTCCGGGGATGTTATTCAAGTTTAAGCGGAAAATATAAATCGTGTCATAAAAGCCACATGGAGGAGCTGTAAAGGTGAAACTTAAAACTTTGATTATGACCCTGGCCGCAACGCTGGTGTGTTCCGGGGCGTTCGCGCAGGTTCCGGGAGCCACACCGGATACAGTCAAACTGAAAATATTGGATCCCAGTGTGGAAGCTAACGGCGCTCGTGGAAGTTTCTCGGTTCAGGTACTCGTATCGCTCGACTCTGCCCTCAGTGGAGGAACTCTCGGATTTTCCTGGAGTGACAAACTCAACTGGCAGCTTGACTCGGTTTCATTTGGACCGGGTTTGCTGGCCTGGCCGATTAAAACCAGTACCCCTATTCCAGATGCCAATGCTGCGGGTATGG
>JADFNA010000022.1 GCA_022563625.1 Candidatus Zixiibacteriota bacterium | reverse complement strand
CAGGCGGCCGGCAGTGTCAGTGAGGAAACCGCCAGCGCCCTGGTTAACAAGAACATTATCACGCGCGCGCTCGGTGTCAAAGACACGGTGGAGGTCGATGTGCGTCTGGAAGAAATCAACGAGGGTGATCTGTTTATGCTCTGCTCGGACGGCCTGTGCGGCTATTCAACCGACACCGAAATCGAGCGAGTGATCTATAACTGCAAAGGCGACCCGGAAAAATCTGTCAACAATTTGATTCAACTGGCCAATGACCGCGGCGGCAGTGACAATGTGACAGTTGTTTGTATCAAAGTCGAGAGTGTCGATGAACTCGGGAGTTTTCGGGCCAAGTTGCCGGCAACTATTCCGATGGAAAGCGCCGCGACGGTCGAGCGCGAAGACGAATGGCTTGAAACTCTGGCCAACCGCAACCGGGATCTGTTAGAGGAGCAATCCGGGGCCGAGAAGAAGCCCCAGGCGGCCGCTGAAACCGGGAACTCACGTGGATTTATGCTGCTCACGCTGCTGATTCTTTTGGGATTGACGGTGGTGTTGTATATGCTCTTCGGAGAATATCTGTAAAACTGTCGAAATCGCCGGCCGGCCTGCGCGGGGCGCGCGGGGCGCGTCGTTTCTTGTTCCATCCCGGCCCAAGAGCCAGACCTGCAGGTCCGGAATTGACCGACATCTGGATCGTTGACTTTAGTCCATCAAATTCTATATTTTCCCCTATACCGCCGAGAGGGCGGTTGATTGTCTGCATATGTGATGCGCCCATAGCTCAATTGGATAGAGCGTCTGACTACGGATCAGAAGGTTGGGGGTTCAAGTCCTCCTGGGCGTGTTAAAATTTGGTCATCGTTCTGTGAGTCAATGGGTTGAACAAGCTCATTGGCTTTTCTCTTGGAGGTCAATCTAGCGCTTCTTTCCGTTGTTGAGAGATCTATTTTGACCTGCCTCCCAAATTCTGATCCAGTATGAGAGTTGGTATCTTGGCTGGCTGAAGGAGGAGGACAGGTATGAGTAGCAGCAACAAAACCAGAATTGGTGCGTACAACGTATTATCCCGAAGTAATAGCCGGAATTCGGTAGTGATTCGGCAGTCAAACATTAATTCTCTGTCGGCCTACCTAAGAACTAGTTAAACGCACACTCAGCAAAGGGATTCTATCATGAATAGAATAACCAAATATGGCGCAGTTCCCAGTTTGCTCCTTGCTATTGGTGTTCTTGTTTCTACGATCGTAGCCTCTCAATTATCTAATTCCTGGCTTACATTGGTTGGATCAGTCATTATGGCAGTCACGCTGATCGGAGCTTGTGCCCTGATTCCTCAATCTGAAGGCGTTCATAGGAAAGCAATGCAATCCGCAATAATCATCGGGACCGCACTACTTTTGGCAAGTGTCGTGGTGGTCTTGAAGAATCCCGCTCTCCTGGCGTCTCTTATGCCCATATTGGCAGGAGGCGCAGCCGCAGCAACAGTCTTGACAGTCCCTTGTAAGGACACTGTGTCCTAAAACGCACACTGTCAATTATTACAAAAGCTAATTATATCTATATCATCGTGTACCGGGGTCGGGCTGGGTAAGCATGCATTCGCTTGACTATATCGAAGACAGTGGTAACTTGCCGAGTGGTACGCGTAATGAGAGTTGGTCATGATGTTTATCAATTGCATCACTCCGACAGGGATGAATAATCATGAATAACAAAACAGCAAAGCAAGAAAATCGTTATCACCAACATTAGTACCGGTAATGGTATAACCCCGATGATAACCGCAGACAAACCTGGCAACCGTAATAATCCTTCAACGCGCGAAAAAGTGAAGCTGGCGACCAGCGCAACCGCACATTGTCTGCTCGGTTGTGGCATCGGCGAAGTCATCGGCGTTATCATCGGGACAGCGCTGGCCTGGTCCAATGTTCAGACGATAATATTAGCCGTAAGTCTGGGATTTGTATTTGGATTTGCGCTTGGACTAATTCCACTATTGAGAGCCCGTTTTCAACTGAGGGATGCTCTTCGTCAGGTCCTGCTTGCGGAGGGATTAAGCATCGTAGTGATGGAAACTGCTGAAGTGCTGATTGAAGTATACACGCCCGGTGTCATGGACGCTGGACTAACAAGTTGGGTGTTTTGGGGTGGGATGATGTTGGCGTTGGTCGCTGGCTTCATCGCCGCATTCCCGGTAAATTATGTTTTGGTCGGTCGAGGGATTCGACACGTCCATTGAATGTTATCGATGATATAAAGAGTTCTCATTAGTAACGGATAAAGTTGTAGTTGTTGGAAACGGTAGAGGACGCCAAAGAGCACTTGGCAATGCTGAAATTATGATCGGAGAGAGATTTAGACCTCTCACGCAGCCAAACTTGTTGACCTGCCCCCCAAATTCTGATCCAGTTTGAGAGTTAGTATTTTGGCTTGTCTATTGAAGCCTATGCTATTGGCCCATGACCCTTCTCCAATGCATCGCTTGGAGTTCCCGATCCGGGTGTACCGGGGTCGCCCTGGGTAAGCATGCTTTTCCTGCGTCACAAGCCACGCTGAAGGCCTAGCGCTATCAGAGATTCCCCACGGCGCTAGAGGCGCTTAGAGGGGCCGTGAGGCGCTTTTAGCGCTATTGTAGGGGGTTAATTCGTGATTCTTGAACCAGCACCAGTCAGTACTAGGTCACGTGATTCACTAGCGAACTTGTGCATGAGGAGTTGTACGATTAGAACTTTTGTCACTAACAGTAGCAAGAACCACTTGTCAACTTGCGTACACCTAGTTATACTTTAGGTGAAAGAGCTTCTGACTTGACGCAAACCCGTCAACTTAGACCTCCATAACTCGTTGGCTCTCAGCCCATAGCTCAATTGGATAGAGCGTCTGACTACGGATCAGAAGGTTGGGGGTTCAAGTCCTCCTGGGCGTGTTTTTTTATGTGTGATGGTCGCCGCGAATAGCGGCGATGCCCCAACGGCCTTGTTGAAATGGGTTCGTTTGGTTAATGTTCTTTTGAGACGAGCGGATGTGTCTCCCTGAATGGCGGTTGTCCTGTGGTGACTGAGCCTGAGAGTTCTTGTTTCATCACTTATGGCGCCCGCTGGATTCAGGTAACCTCTTGCAGCTTTTTTGCTGATTGAGCTGATTACAACCCGTAACATTTGAAAATAACTCAACTGGCGCCAGAGTTGAAACGGCGAGAGCGCCAGGCCGCATTCTCTGGCGGGGAATGGTTGTTTGCCTTTCCCGGATTGTGATTCCATTTTAGTCTGTATCCGATTAAGGCGGCAAAAGCGGACGCTGTCGATATTGAGCGCCAGGGAAGAATTATAACATCGGTTGCTATCAAGAATGTTTGCGCGCCATCAACTTCGCTCTTCCGTTATTGTCCCGGCATGTTCAATCTCTTAGCTTGCGCTGCATGGACGGGGACCCGAAACTTCGCGCTGATCTGGTTCATTCTCATCAGGAATCAGGAGGGCAGACATACATCATCATCAAAGACCCGCGCACCGGACGCTACTTTCGCGTGCGTGAACCGGAGTTCTGGCTGATCAGCCAGTTTGACGGCCAGACGGATTTTGAGACTGTCGCCGAGCGCTTTGCCGAGAAATACCAGATGCGCCTGCCCGAGGGCGCCGTCAAGTCATTCGCCGCAAAACTTGATTCACTTTTTTTTCTAGAGACAGACCGGGCCGAATATGAATCCTCGCGCTCGCTGCATTGGACAACGGCCGGCAGCGGGAAGTCATTGCTCTCGCGCTTGATGTTCGTCCGGCTTTCAGTGTTCAATCCCGAAAAATATCTTGACCATTTTCTCACATTCTACCGTCCGCTGCACGGCAGAGCGCTCTTTCTAGTCTCGCTCGCTTTTCTGGCGCTGGGTGTTGTGACACTGGCGGCGAATTTGGGAGCTTTGCGTTTTTCCTATGAGGATATTTTCACGTTCGGGTCAATCTCAACAATAGTGATCTCCACAAGTATTGTGATTTTCTTTCACGAACTGGCGCATATGGTCACCTGCCGCCTGCATGGCGGTGATGTCCGCCAGGCGGGTCTTCTGATTCTATACTTGCAGCCTTGTTTTTTCGCTGATTTGTCTGATGCCTGGATGTTTGAAAACAAATCACACCGCCTGGCTACGCTCTGGGCCGGGCCGTATGTGCAACTGCTCACCCTGGCTGCCGCGGCGCTTGTCTGGCGTGTGACTGTGGTGGATTCGACAGTTAATGAAATAGCGCTGATTGTCACCGTGGTAAACCTGGTGACCGTCTTGTTTAACTTCAACCCGCTGATCAAGCTGGACGGCTATTACCTGCTGTCTGACTGGCTGGAGATTCCGAACTTGAGAGCCAAAGCATTCGGATACTACCGCGCTCTGGTGAAAAACATGCTGTTCGGGATTCCGTATGACACATCATTTGTTCGTCCGGAATCCAAACGCGAGCGCCGTATATTTTTCTGGTATGCTGCGCTTTCCAGCGTTTACACTTTGATAATTCTGGGCTACATATATATTCTGCTCTGGGGCTGGCTGGTCCCGGATTTGGGACTGTGGGCGATAACGCCCCTGGTGGCGGCGCCGCTTATAATAGTGCGCTCAGAAATTTATTCGGCCATCGAATACTTTTTCCGCCCCCTGACTGTCATGAAAAACCTGCTGGCATCGCCACTACGAGCTATCGTGTATTCGCTGCTGCTGGCGGCGTCTGCAATTGCGTTGTTTGCTGTGCCGTTCACTGAACGTGTCTCAGGCGCGGTCGAGATTCGGTCACTGCAACGTTTTGCCATCAGCGGCGGGGCCGGAGGACAGATAAAAACCGAACAGCGCACAGGAGGCCCGCGCCCGGATATCGCTACGGGATATTTGAGCATGAGTTCACTACAACTTTCGGCGCTGACTATTCACCGCATGGTTTCCCTCGGTGACCTGGTGCGTAAAGGTGACACACTTCTGGCGCTGAGTTCCAACCAGGTTGTCGCCGAACTGCAGGCTGCCGGATCAGCCCTGGCGACCCTTGAGGCCCGCCTGGCGCTGCTTAAATCCCCGCCCAAAGCCGAGAGCCTGCTTGTGCTGCAGGCCGATGCAAGGGCGCTGGAATCAGAGTTTCTGCGGGCCGAATCAGAGTCAGCGCGCAAACGGGAGCTATATGGCAAGAACTTGATCGCCAAAAACGAAATGGAAGACGCACAGGCGCTGATGGAAGTTTCCTCTTCGCGCTGGGAATCCGCCCGGGCGCAGATGGCGCTGTTCAATGCGCCTCCCAAACCCGAACAAGAGGCCGTCATTCTCAATGACATCAAACAGCAACAGGCGGCGATCTCATTTCTCGAATCACAGGCGGCCGCGCAGGTGATTGTCAGCCCGTTTAATGGGCGTGTTGCGCCGGGAAACGGAGACCAGGAACTGGTGGTGGTCATTGATGACACACAGGTCGAGGCGATAATAATAGTATCCGATTATGACATCGAGAAAGTTTCCACCGGACAGCGGTCAAACTTGAAAGTGCGGAGTTTCCCCGGCGCTGTGTTCAACGGCGCCGTCAGCCGAATCAGCCAGACCGGGATAATTGAGAATGAGGCTGGCAGATTTGAGGTCGCGCTCTTGTATGATAACTCGGACGGCCGGCTGAAAGAGGGAATGAGCGGCTACGCTAGAATCGAGATCGGCCGACGCAGCCTGTTTGGGCTGATCGCCGAACGCCTGGGATCGCTGATTCGCGTCGAATTCTGGTCTCTCTGGTAAATATAGAGAAAATAAATCTGGACAAAATTATCCACTAATACACCAACTATTGATAATCTGTTACTGTATATAGCTTTGGGGGGCGTTCAGCGGGGCTGAGCCTTAACTCAGCCAGGCTGGAATGGCTTGACAGAAATGAAGCATGGACTATCTTTGGGTGCGGAATATCCGGTCGACCAGAAGGTCCCGAGAGGGAAGCAAGTTATTCAGGGACAACCGGAATGAGCATTGAAAGGAATCCGGTCGTGTGTTTTCCCACATGAAGGACCATGTGAGAAACCGGGCGGCTTTGAGAGTTCACAACATGGGAGGAGGTGAAACCCCAATGGATGTATACACATTAACCATTGAGGAACTTGAGGCCAAGGTAGCTCCGGCTTTGAGCGCTGGTGGACAATGGCGTCTTCCGTAAGGATGCCCTGTTTGACAAAACCTCAGAATGATTGTAGGCGGGGCTGCTTGTGCGGTCCCGCCTTTTTTATTTCATCCCATTTTCGTAACCCGTTTGGCCTGCTAGAGAACATTCATTTTGCCTTTGAGCTGGGAAATCTGATCCCCGATTTGCCGCACGAAATCCTGCCTGAGGAACTCCCTGCGCGCCTGTTTGTCCAAGAGTTCGGATTGCAGTTCTTTGCTGGTGCGGGTTGAAGTGCGCAAGGCCGCATAGGCTTTTTCAAAATCTCCTGATCGAATGCAGGCTTCGGCCACAACCACCGCCAGTTTCCAGCTTTCCGCTTTTTCACCTGCTTTTTGCGCTTTCTCCAAAACGCGTGAGAGTTTCTCCACCAGGCGTTTGTCCCTGGCGCCCGCCAGGGCGATCTGTCCGTAGACCCGCCAGTACCATACATGGTCGATATCTTCATCAACGCATTCAAAGTACTCGCCGGCCAGTTTCAGTATGGACGCCGCCTGTTCATGGCTCCCATTGTCTGCCTGCTCTTCGGCTAGCGCCAGACGGACCTGCGCCAGATCGCGCGGGGACTTGACTTCTTTGGCCAGCGTCTGCGCGCGGTTGAGCGCCTCTTCGCGCTGGTTTGTCTCAAGCAGCAGCGCCTGAATCTCAGCCTGTTTGTCAGCAATATCCCTGGCAAGTTGGCGGGCCCTGGCCGCCGGGGAAACGGACTTCTCCCGCTGCCCGGCGCGCCGGTACATATCGGCCAGTTGCAGGTTGCCGCGCAAAAGCAACGAATTGTCTTCCAATTGTTCCGCGGTTTTCAGGCAGCGCCTGATAAGGCCGTGGGCATGGTTCCAATGACCCATGCGCTTGTACAGGCCGGCCAGATTCAAATCAAATAGTGTCTTGAACGGTTCGTCCTGCAGTTCAACGGCGAGCTGTTTACCTTCGCGCAGATCGCGCAGCGCATCCTCAAAACGCCCGGCGATAATTTCACAGGCGGCCAGGCTGTCGAGGTTATAGATAACTTCTTTCTTGCTGCCGATCTGGCGGTTGAGTTCAAGCGCTTCCTCCAGCAGAGGCAGCGCCCGGGCGATATCACCCAGGCAAAACTGGGTGTATCCCAGATTGTTCAACGTGCGTGCGATTTCTTCTTTGTTTCCGACCTGGCGCTTCATCGCCAGTGAAATGCTAAACACGCGTGTCGCGCGTGAGATTCTTCCTGTTGAGGCATAGATGACACCAATGTTGTTCACGGTCGAAGACGTGTCGGCGAGGTCTCCCCGCAGACGGTGTATTTTGAGCGCTTCGCGGTAGGCGGAGAGCGCTTTTTCGTGTTCAGCGTTGATCCAGTATATGTTTCCGATATTATTTGCCACCCGGGCCAGTTCGGCCTGGTCATCAAAGCTGGCATAAAGGTCTCGCGCTTTATTCAGCGCCGCCAGACCGGCGCTAAATTCCTGTTTGAGTTTATACAAGTCTCCGAGGTCTTTGTATGTTTCCGCCAGTATTCTCGAGCGCCGCTCTCCGGCCACATCAAGCAAGCGGCGATAGCGGGACTCGGCGCCGTTCATGTCACCGACTGATTTGCGTATGTCTCCGTCCAAATGCAAAGCTTCAATCAGATCATCGACTTCGCCAACCTCAGTTGCCAGTTCTTCAGCCGATTCCAGCAGCGAAAGCGCCTCAGTCGACCGGTTTTCTTTTGCCAGGATGTCACACCAGCGTGAAGTTAATTTGAGGCCGCGCCTGAGCTGCCGGGCCTGCAGGTACAGTCTAGCACACAGTTCCAACTCGTCCTCGAAGCGCTTTGAAGCGGCAAGTTTGTCTGCCAGAATCAAGCTCTGCGCCTGCATCGTGCGTGCGCCAAGCTCGGGCCGTAACAACTCGACCAATGACGACGTGGCGATGGCCGGGCGCAGATGTTTCGGCGGGTGAATGATTCGAGTGAGTAGATGTACACCGCCGGCCACCGAGCATTTGATCACCCATCTGGCTTCGGTGATTGTCAGGGCGCGGAATTCGCGGCGCTCCACACGCCGCAGACAGGCCGGCCAGTGATAGTTGAGAAATGCATCGGAGCTTCTGATTTCACCCTGGCGCCAGATCAAATTTCCTGCGCGAAAGTTCGCATCCAGTATGAGGCGGATTTTCCATTGATTGCCGCCGGAGATTTTATGCAGTTCGTTTCGCGTCGGCAGATTAAGGCCCGACACGCCGGACAGAGAGCTAACCGTGAAGTTATCAGCAGAATCCAGCAGATGGCGCGGCTGAATCGCCCGGGTATAGGGATAAGTCGCCCCGAGCTGTTCGAGCGTCTGGCAAATCTCAAAGCCATTTTTCGGGCGCAGTCCAGGCTCTTTGGACAGCATACTGTCCACCAACTCCGACAGGCCGGGGTGAATGTTTTCCATTAGTTCTGACAATGGCGCCTGCGTTGTCTCTCTAACTGCTGCGGCGATTTTGGCCGGGTCACGCTGGTTCTCCAGGAACGGATGCTTGCCCGAGAGCAGCCAGTACGCGATAGCCCCCAATGAGAATATTTCCGTACGCGAGTTGATTTCTGAGTTCCTGGTCGTCTCCGGGGCGGCATAGCCCAGTGTTCCAACGCCAATCCGGCCGCCTAGTTTTCGTGTGACAAGTTCCCCCATTGAAAAGTCAAGCAGCCGTGGATAAAAGAGCGCATCGCCCGCCAGGTCCTTCTCGGTGAATCCCTGCGGTAGAAATATGTTGTGCGGCTTGATGTCGCCGTGAATGACTCCGCGCAGTTCAAGATAATGAAGCAGTATGGCCAATGAGCTGAGCGTGTTGAGCGCTGCGGTAATATTTTTCATCGGTCCCTGCCGCTCCAGCGTCAGGCCTCTCAGGTACGGCAGAACCAATCCGGGGCATGTTTTGTCAGGTGAAAATTCGGCCCGCACGACACCGGGAAAGCGGTGGGGTGCGGTCAATGAGACTTCGCGGGCAGCCAGGCCGGCGAAGGATGGTGCGTTGTCGAGTGGGTATTTGTAGGCAAACAACCGGCCGTCGGATTCGCGTTTGATCAGCGCGAGTTTGGCGGTGCCGCCCTGGCCGATCGGTTTCACAAATCGAAACCCGGCAGGCGTGACAGGGGGCTTGTCAGTTGTCGTCGTTATTGTCGTCACGGTCCAGAGGCAGGGCCAATCGAAACAGACTGCCTTCACCCGGTTTCGACTCTGCAGTCAGCGAACCCTCGTGGCGGGCGGCGATTTTCTTGCAGTTGGCGAGTCCCAGGCCGTGCCCGTCCTTCTTTGTGGTGAAATGCGGTTGGAACAGTTTGCTGATTGTCTCGGCATCCATGCCCAGAGCATTGTCCGCGAATTCCACCACAATCATTTTTTTGTCCTCATCAATTTTGGCGGAAATGCTAATATGCTTTTCAAAAGACGAATCGCTGTCCTCTTTGTCCTGGCGCTCTTCGAGCGCATCAGCGGCATTATTCATCAGGTTCAGAAACACCTGCTGAATCTGTCCCACGTCCATCTGAATGTTAGGCAGCGGGCCGCTCAGATCTGTCGTAAACAGAATCTCTTTGAAACGTTTCTGCGCCCGGAGTGAAAAAAGCAGGTCCTCGACCACGCGCTTGATGTCATAGCTGATAAACTCGCCGTCAAGTTTGCTGGAGTCCATCAGGCCATTGGTAAAACGCTTCATTTTGCCGATGCTGTCGGTGATTTGTTTGCAATTAAAGCCGACTTTTTCAAATTTCTGCGAGTCCAGGTTGCGTGTCAAAAGTTCTGCGTTGTTATTGATAATCGTCAGGTAGTTGTTGAGTTCATGTGCGATCGAGGCCGACATTTCACCGCGCGCAACAAGTTTCTCCGAAAGAATGACATATTTTTCCATAATCACCTTCTCGGTGATGTCTTCGATCGTCATCACCAGGCCGCCGCTCTCCAGCGGAAGCTTATCGATCGGCGAAATTTTGACACTCAGCGCTTTTTCGATATAGCCCGTATTATGAAAATATCTCGCATCCTCGAACGGTTTCCCTGTAGTAAATGAGATATCTATCATGCGCCGCCATTTCTCAGCTGCGCTTTCGGATACCAGTTCAAAAAACCTTGTGGGATTCTTGTCGTCGGAAACAAAGTGTATCTGCTCTTTGTTTTTTTCAAAGACCTGCAGCGCAGCGTCATTTATCGAAATTAGCTGGTACTCACTATTGATCACCAAGATCCCGACCGGTGACCTGTTCACGACTTTCTCGGTAAACTGCTTGAGGTCCAGCAAGTGTTCATAGAGGGTGGCATTGTGGACCGCCGAGGCCGCCAGCCCGGCCAGAAGCTGCAACAGATACAGGTCAGTTTTCAAAAAGTGCTTGGCCTGGCGGGAATTGTCCAGATAGATAATACCTATCACACTGTTTTTCAGTGTCATGGGAACACAGATGATTGACCGCAGATGCAACTCCTGCACAGACGCCTGATTTGCAAAGCGCTCGTCATCCTGCGCGTCGGAGGTAAAGATCGGCTTGCCGCTTTGCGCGACTTTGTTGGCGATCGTGTTGGATATCCGGAAATCGTCACCGCCGATTTCTTCGTTTTTCAAATTATAGGCTGTCTTGAATTGCAACTGACCGTAATCATCCAGGAGCATAATAAATCCGCGCTCAGCATTGAGCAGGTCGATAGCGTTTTTCATCACCACCTGCAGCGTATCCTCCAGCCGCATTGTAGCGTTAATGCCAATCGAAATCTCCAGCAGGGCGTGCAGGTCTTCGGTGGACTGTTCGGCCGCCTGGCTCTTGGATTGAATACGCGGCTCAGCGCGTGTAAGGGCGATTGCCAAGAGTCTCAGAACTCTTGATACGTCGACGTCTTGCCGCCGCGCTTCGCGTGGCCCAATACTAGGCGAAACCACCGTCCGAGACAAGCCGAAACGCGGCTCGGGGTCGGAGCATCGGACTCGGAAATG
>JADFNA010000021.1 GCA_022563625.1 Candidatus Zixiibacteriota bacterium | reverse complement strand
GACTTGACATTGTTTTCATCGTCACTGATTGAAACCGGAATACAAACCGAATCAACTCCGCACTGCAAGACGCTGAAGTCAGGCCCTAAGGTAACTACCGGCGCTTCGTTTACCTCTGCCGTGACCGTGAACGAGCAGCTCGACTGGGCGCAGCTAACAGCCGAGGTGAGGGTAACTGTCAGTGTCGTGTCATTCAAGAGCGGTATGCAGACAGAATCACCGGATATAAATGCCGGGGCGCTGACTGATACGAACGCCGGGGGCGGCGAGAAGCTAAACGGCAGGCACAGCGTATCCGGCGCGCAGAGGAAAAGATTCTGATCAGCCGGGCAGGTGATAGTCGGCAGCGGCAAACGGACGGCCTTGACTACGAACTCACAGGTGTCGGCGCCACAATCAGTCGCGGCGATAATTTGCGATGTATACACACCGCTGGTATCGAAGAAGAGGCCAATCGAATCGGCGCCTAGCAGTGTACCACCTGTCGCAGAGACAATCGCTTCAGCGGGGGTAATGTCCAGCCCGAAGCGCTGTGTGATGTCAAAACAAAACTCGAAAGCCACCGTGTCCGGGCAGATTATCAGCGCCGGAGCGACAGAGAGTATTTCCACCAAAAATGTATCTGCCACCCGCACTCCGCATGAATCTACAGCTTCGACAAACAAACGATAGGTCCCTGCCGTGTCTGGGGTGAAACATATTTGCCCCGAGGCGTCATAAGTGGCGAATGCCGGTACATTAACTTTTAGCAAGTTTCCATTGACATCACTCACCGGCGCAAAACGGCAAATTTGAACGCCCGGCAAATCGCACATAAGCGCACTGGTATCGGCCAGGGATGTTACAAACGGTGCGCTGTTGATTGTCACATCAACAGTAAACGTGCACGAATCGTTTCCGCACGCGGTCTGCGCCAGAGCGGTGATGACATAGCGGCCGGTTGTGTCTGCGTCAAAACAAACCATACCGGCTTGATAGCGCCCGGCCGGTAAAATTGTCACATTGGCGCCGTCGGGCAAAACGCCAACCGGGCGGCAGATTTCGGCGGGCGCACACAGGAATATACTGGTGTCGGCCGGGCAGTTGAATTTCGGGACCTGGCCCTGGATGACCACGAACGTCAGCAGGCAGGTGTCCACGCCGCAGCCGCCCTGCGCAATCAGGCTGATCTGATATGTTCCGGCAGTATCGGCAAAAAACACGAGCTGGCCGTTGGCATATTCGCCAAATGTTGTTGTTACCTGCGCGTCCGGAGGGTTGACCGTGATCATCTGGCGGACCGTATCCGGCCCGCAGAGTGAGACATTGAACGGGACCAGCGGGCACTCGATGCTGACATCAGGGCCGATGGTGACCACCACCATAGTAGTGTCAGCGCCGATCAGTCCGCAGCTATCAACTACTGAGATGATGACAGCGATTGCGCCGGTATCGGCCGGAGTCAAACACACCAGGCCGGAGATCGGATTATATGACCCGAACGGCAGGACGCTAACCCCGGCAATGTTATCATCTGCATCTGAAATTCCTACCGGAAAACATACTTCAGAAATGCCGCAGCCGCTGACAACCGTGTCTGCAGCAGCGACTACCCTCGGGGGGCTGTTAATTGTTACGTCGATATTTATAGTTTTGCTGACGAACGCCCCGCATGAGTCAAGCGCAGTCACGGTGATTGGTATCACGACGCTGGCGGCGGCGATAAAGCAAACCTCACCGGTCAGTTCGTCGTAACTTGCCCCCGGGCTGGTCGTGATTCCAAGAAAGTTCCCATCAATGTCCATCACAGAAACCGGGATGCATACTTCACCGACCTTGCACAGAAACACTGATGTATCTGCTGCAAGCGTTAGCGTCGGGGCAGAATTAATACTGACAGCGACAAACACAGTGTCGGCATTCACGAGTCCGCAGGAGTCCACTGCCGTGACAATCAGGCGATACACAGCGCTTGAATCTCCGGGAGTGAAACAGACAGCGCCCGCCAGATTGTCGTACACACCGAGCGAATTTGCAACCATGAAGATATTATTGTCCGGATCGCCGACTGATACCGGTATGCATATCTCCTGGGGCCGACAAAGGAACAGCGCCGAGTCTGCGCCGAACGATACATTCGGCGCACGATTCACCGCGGCGTTTATGATTACTGAATCCACTCCGCGCGCCCCGCATGAGTCTATGGCGGTGATTGTAATCAGATACAATCCGCTTGAGTCAATCGGAATGCATGCCAGCCCGGTTATTGGATTGTATGATCCGAACGGCTCGACAATCACCTGGCTGAGGTTGTCATCAGCATCAGATATCCCGACCGGCAAACAGACATCTTGCAGACCGCACAATACTGCGCCGGTATCCGGCGCGGCGATCACCAGCGGCGGAGAATTCATTGTCACATTCACCACAAACGCGCATGAATCTACGAAACATCCGTTGGTGACAACTATGCTCAGGTTCTTGACTACCGAACAATTGGTGTAGAAGCATATTTGTCGGGACGCTTCGTCGTACCAGCCTGAATTCGGCGAGACAACTATCTCCGCTCCGGCCGGGACCCCGCTGATCGGAAAACACAGGGTATCCGGCTCGCAGATAAACAGCGCCGTGTCGGACGGACAGACAAGCGTGACAACTTCGCCAAGATTGACACTTACGAACAGAGAATCCGCCGCTGACAGTCCACAGGAATCTATCACCGACAGTGAAATGACAAATACACCGCTGGTTGTCGGCAGGAAACAGACATTTCCGGTTTGTTCGTTAAATGAGCCGCCGAGGACAGTTACCGCCGCGATATTGCCGTCAGTATCGGAGATTGCCACAGGAATACAGACCGAATCTGTGACACACTGCACGACCAGCGAATCAGAGGCGAAACTGGCCCGCGGCGCAGAGTTAGTGATGACTGTTACGTTAACGGTGTCGGAGCCTGTTTGCCCGCAACTATCGGTTGCGAGTATTACAATCGCATAGACTCCCGAGCTGTCGGGGTCAAAACATACAGTTCCGTTTGAGTACAGCGCGTTCCGCGCGCCTGATGCTATAATAGACAATATGTTGTCGTCGGGGTCTGTTGCGTCAAGGGCGAAACAGATTGTGCCGGCGTCACAGACAGTAACGAGGGTATCCTGCGGACCGGCCACGACAGGCGGAAGGTTGAGAAATACATTCACAATTTCCGTGTCACTGACCGTTACCCCGCAGGAATCCGTGGCGCTCAACACAAACGTGTAAGCGCCCGAGGTATCCGGCGTAAAGCAAATGCTTCCGTTAACAAATGCTCCGCCGACAGATGTAACACTCTGCAGGTTATTATCCGAGACCGTCCCTGCCAGGCAGATAGATGCCGGCGCACAGAGCGAGGTGTCGCCCGGCCCGGCCAGTGTTACGACAGGCGCCGCATTGATGTCAACGTCGATTACCACAGTATCTCTGGCGGCCGCCCCGCAGGAATCACTTACACTCAGTATAATGGTATGTAGTCCGCTGCCGGTTGGCAGGAAACAGACCCTGCCGGCGGCGAAAGTTCCGCCGCTTACAGTGACACTCGAAATATCTATGTTATTATCCGCATCCGTAAAAGTGACCGGAAGGCAGATACTATCAACCGCACAGAGTGCGAAAGCTGTATCCGGGCCGAGATCAACCGCCGGTCCGGTATTTATCGCAACTGTAATAAGCGCCGTGTCAACGGCTGACAGTCCGCACGAATCAACTACGGTAACCAGCGCCGTAAACTCTCCGGCGCCTGGCGGCGTGAAACGAAGCGTGTCACCGTCAATGGTCCCAATACTTGAACTGACAGAACGAATATTTCCGTCCGGATCAGCGACGCTTATGGGCAGGGCGATTTCACCTGCTGAACAGAGCGAGACTGCTTTCCCGGCAACCTGGACACTCGGCGCGCTGTTGATTGCCGTGTTAACAGTGAACGAGCATGACGCGGTCCCGCAGGCATTATCCACTAACACAGTTATCGAGTAGATTCCCGCCGTGTCGGCGCTAAACCCGATTGAGCCATTGCGATAAGAACCGATTGGCGTGACAGTCACCGCAGAGCTGTCGACCATCAAGCCGACCGGTATGAAGATCGTCTGGCCGGAATTGCAAATAAACACCGAAGTGTCCACCGGGCAGTTCAGCGAAATTTGTACGCCGACACGAACATTGAAAACAATATCGCAGCTATCGGCGCCGCAATCAGAGGCTGCCGAGACATGAATAAGATATGTCCCGGACGTGTCGGCGGCGAAGCTGAGTATACCGCCTGAATAATTTGCTCCCTGGACCGCAACCCGGGCGTTGGACGGCGTGATTTCCAGCGGGTAGAACACTGAATCCTGTCCGCAGACATCGATGGCAACCGGCCCGGCCGGGCAACTTATTCTGGCGGTGTCGTTGACTATTATCGTAATCAGGATCGTATCGGCGCTCTGTACTCCGCAGGCGTCGGTTGCTGTTAGAATAATTTCATTAACGCCTGCTGCGCCGGGAGTGAAACAGATTTCACGCGTGATCGGATTATAAAACCCTGTGTTGGGGATGACACTTTGCAGGTTGTCATTACCCGGGACGGCCGGAAAAGTCACCGGCAGACACAGTTGTGAAAGGTTACACAGCGTGATTGTCGTATCGGCCCCCAGAATGACAAGCGGCGGCTGGTTGAAACTTACCGTCACAATGACCGTGTCTGCGTCTGTTGCGCCGCAGCTATCCGTGGCGGTCCCGATAATCGCATACACACCGGCCGTATCCGGGACAAAGCAGATGATATTGGAGATTCCGTTATATACGCCGATATTTGTTGTCACCAGCGGCGGCGCTCCGTCGATGTCCCCGGCGATAAATTGAACGCACACTTCCTGAGGGGCGCAGAGTAACAGCGCCAGGTCACTTCCCCCGTTAATTTCCGGCGGGCTGTTGACATGCGCATTCAAAAATGTCGTATCAACTCCCTCGGCGCCGCAGGAATCCGCCACGGTTACGATCACCCGGTAGAGGACCGAGCTGTCAACGGGAACGCAAATCTTTCCGGTGATGGAGTTGTAAGTCCCCGCCGGTGTAACGACTATCGATCTGATATTATCGTCTACATCAATAATGCCCGCCGGCCAGCACACCGTTCCCGGCTGGCACAAATCTATTTCGAGCTGTGGCCGGGTGATAACAAACGGCGAAGAGTTGAGAGTAACATCAACGACGAAATTGCAGGTGTCAGCGGCACAGCCGTTATCTACAATTACCGTGAGCTGTTTGCGCACCGAGCAGTTCGTGAAAAAACAAATGTCTCCGGTAACCGGATTGTACGACGCTGAGGCCGGCCGCAAATTAACTGTGACACCTGCGGGGAATATCCCGAATGGCACACACACCAGACCGGAATCGCAGATGAAAATACTCGTGTCGGCCGGGCAGGTGACTGCCACGGTCGGCGCCGTTACCACTGTGATTACGACAGAATCAAGGGCAACTCCGCCACACGAATCCACTGTCGCCACTATCAGCGTGTCAACTCCTGATCCAATCGGAGTGTAACACACAGTCCCGGCATCCGGATTGTATATCCCAAAGTTTGTATTGACAGCCACCAGATTGTGGTCCGGATCTGTTATGCTCACATCCACGCAGATTTGTTCGGGAGCGCATTGCGAACTCGTAAAGTCCGCCGGCAGTGTAACCGTGAGAGGACGGGGCGGAATGACAGTCACCGTCACTGTCCCGATAGGCGGCCGGGGTGTGGCGGCAGTCGATGAATCGCGCAAACAGTTGTCGGTAATTCGATATGTGAAAGTATATGTCACCGGCCCGGTGATCTCTCCAACCTGGAAACAGGTCACACCTGACGTGTCAGTGTTCATCAAAAACACACCTGGCCCGCCAAGCTGGACTATGTCCAGTTGATCACCAATGTCAGGATCAGAGCCGGTTACTGTCACACACAGGCTGTCACCCGGACAAGCCCTGACTGTGTCAATGAATTCATTTATGCGGGGCAACTGGTCCAACAGAACTGTCAGACAGATAACATCCTCAGTGAATCCGCAGATATCATCAACCCGCACGGTGAAACAGTATGTTCCGGACGTGTCGGCAGTGAACGTTATTAGTCCGCTCTGGTTAATCGCCCCAAACCCGGAGGACAATGACCAGATAAGCGTATCTCCGTCGAGGTCAACGGCGTTGACGTCATGATTGATTAACGCGCCAGGGAAACAGGCATTGAAGGTGCGTCCACCTCCGATTATGTCCGGAGGGCTGTTGAACTTGACCGTGATGACACTCTGGCAGGTGTCGGCGTTGCCGTCGCTGTCCATGGCAATCGCTGTAATGACATACACCCCTGCAGTGTCGGCGAGAAAGCAAATCGAATCGCCGCGCAGTTCGCCGAATGAAAGCGAAATAGTAACGGCCGAGCCGGCGCGCGAATCGACAGTCAGCGGCGAAATACAGACTTCTGCCGGGCCGCATAAAGTAATCAGCTCATTCGGCGGACAAACCAGTTTCGGCGGGCGCGGACAGGCGTCCTGCATCACGACGAATCTCAAACAATCATTAGATTTTGATAATTTCATACAGCGTTTGCTATTGCCGGGTTCTGTGATACAGGCGCTGTTACCTGTCCCCGGGCATGGTTTGGGGCGCGCTTCTTCGCGAAACTTGGCCCGGACCGAGTACTTTCCCTGGACCGACGGTGTGGCAAAAGTCACAAACGCATTGCCGTCGGCGTCAGTCAGCGCCGAATCCTGGCTCATCTGCGCAATCTCAACCCCGCAATCACCCGGATTGAGAAAGAACAAAATCTCGCGCCCGGCAAGATTTGCAGTAACTTCTTTGCTGCAGAACTGGGCCAGATTCGCCCGCACAACAAACGAATCAGGGGCGCCAACAGTACCGGCCGGACACAGTGTATCCGACGCCAGTATGGTTAAAGTCAATATGGTGTTGGCGGTGTGGACAACTGTCCCGGCCATGCGTCCCGATAACGCTCCTAAACCTTGGAGGATGAGCGTATCACTTATGCCACCGTCCGCAGGGATGGTCCAAGACACTTCGAACTGGCCGGATGTGTCCGCCACAGCGCTTACACTAAAATCCGGCCCGGCCTCATTGAACAGAGAATCCTGGTATTTAATGGTCAGCGAAACCGGCTCACCCGGCAGATAGCCTGAACCGTAGATATTGACCAGCGCCTCCGGAGGATATACTTCACGGTCTGTCGTAAGCGCGGTGGTTTGATTAAAAGAAACGGTCGCGGTTTTTGCGCTGTCTTGAGAGACAGAATTACTGCTGGCGCCGGTGCGCTGTGCAAATGTATTTGAACTTGCCAATAGGGCAAAGATGGCGCTGAGAACGAGCGCAGGTCTCGGCGACATTCTTAGTGACATCCTGAGTGATAACCTTTGTGACATCCGCAAAGATATCGTGGACAAGAAATTGTTTGTGAGCGGTAGGCGCATAAATGTTTGGTGGCAGAAAGTTCAGGCCGGGTCCGACTGACAGTATGTGAAATCACCCATACACCGGGCGGCGCCCGGTGGCGCCCGGTCGCGTACAGTCGCGCCGGGTTTCATCGTGATCGGTGTTGTCGTACCTCAGCTCAGACGAGCGGCAAAAAGAATTCAGGTTTTATCCGGCGGCAAGAGTCGTAGTTGAGTAATGGCTGCTGGCGAAGGTTGAAGTAACCAAGTCCCTTAATGAATATAACTCTCTGGTGATGAGCGTCAACTACCTTCGGCTGATTTCTTTGCCGCGCAAGAGGATGGCCGACTGTTGCGGGATTACTGCCGGACGAATCCCAGACAGAATCCTCTAATCCAACAGGCAGTTCTCATTAGTTGCAATATGGCCGCAAACCGTCCACTGCGTCCGATCCCGGTCCTCCATTAACGTGTTGCCCCGCAGCGTATTACTATCAATTGTCGAGCGCGGGAGAATCTTACACTGGCTTATTTAGCAAAAATTATGCGCTTTTGGTTTGATTGACAGTTTTCGCCTTTAACGTATATTTCAGCGGCTACAAAGGGTTGGTACGTTCAGTCCGGGTGGACTCGAATTGACTGGTATCGATGTAAGCCAAAGCAGATCGGACTATTGAAGAATGGCTCATTCGCACGCCAGCAGCAGATTTTTTGCATCGATACTATTCGTATGCGCATTGACTCTCTCTCCGACAGACCGACCTCAATCGATGCCCCGCTTTCGATTGGATGAAGCCGGCCAGCCGCCTCCCACGCAAGAGGCTATCGGCAACCACACTTACGTCAAGCAATCAAGTGAATTCAGCGGCCGCTACTCGCTTGATAGTGTCGCCGCCTTTCAATTCTTCACAGGCAACGGCAGTGACTGCTGGGGCTGGACGGCGCCCAATGGCGACAAATATGCGCTTATGGGGATGAATTTTGGTGTGGGAATAATCAATGTTTCGACTCTGGAGATCGTAGATACTGCATTTCTGATTGATCAGTTTTGTCAATGGCGCGATTTGGCGACGGTTGGGAATGTTTGTTATGTCACGTCAGAATGCGGCGGCGGGATAACGATTATAGACTTAAGTTTCTTACCTGACAGCGCACATGTCGTTAAGACCCTACCAATTTTCGAAGTTGCCGGCGGCGCTCTGCATAATTCGCACAACCTGGCGATAGATTCGATTAGGGGATTCCTTTACATGGAGGGCCAAGCCGGTATTCCGATATTGATACACGATATCGCCGATCCACTGAACCCAGTTTTTGTGTCAAGTATGCCTCGTATGGGAGAAAAGGGTGTCCATGATTTCTATGCGAGGAATGACACCCTGTATGTTGCCGAGGGTGACAATGAGACATTCTCGATCTGGGATGTCGCCGACAAGGTGAATCCGACTCTCCTGGCACGCTGGGCCTCTCCGAATCCGGGCTACGCACACAGTATTTGGCCAACCGGTGACGGAAAGCATGTTGTAACAACGGAAGAAACGGTAGGGACAAGTGTCAAAGCCTGGAACATTGAAGATTTGAACAGTGTCCATCCAGTCAGTCAGTTCCTCGGGCCGAGCGAATTAGCGCACAATGCCAGACTCCGAGGCAATCGTGTCTATCTTTCGCATTACACATCAGGAGTATTCGTACTGGACTTGTCCAATCCGCGATGTTTTTTGGAACTCGCCTCTTTCGATACCTGGCCCAGTAGTGATGCCCCTACATTCCAGGGAGCGTGGGGGGTCTTTGCCGCGGATGACACGCTTATCTATGTATCCAACATGAACTCCACGTTATTTGTGCTAAAGCTATCAGAGGACTCGACAGTCGCAGGACCTGCCGACACTGATAATGACGGCTTGCCGGATTTGTGCGACAATTGTCCGAATATGCCAAATCCACTTCAATCTGATTTTGATTTCGACGGTGTAGGCGATATTTGTGGGGCGCCTCCTGCGCCGACTATCGTTGACATCAACGAAAATCAACCTGTACTAAAATGGGTTAACAGCCAGAGTCCCCTTGTCGCAGGCCATGATATTTTCGTTAAGCAGGTCCCGGAAAGTATGGTATTTTGTCGGTTGGCTCCGCTGGATACGCCATCTCTTGGACCTGAGGACAAGTACAATGCGACACCCATTGAATCAGACTCGATTGTCTTGAGTGACCTCGTTGATGGTGGCTGGTACTCAATCGCTGTCGGTGTGGCTAATCTGGACGGTACATCGACTGCCATGTCTGATCCTCTTTTTGTCCGCGTAGGCGTGCCGCATCCACCGAAACTATCTGAAGAAATGTTCGCTGATGCTTTCCAAAAGAGCATATTGCGGTTTTTTAGCGGGAGACGAGCAGAATTCAGTTGGGAGAAAATTGATCCGGATATTGAGAAGATCAAGATTTATGTGAGAGTGCCAGGTCAGAACAATTTTTACGTACCGCCTGAGCTTGTAACATCTTTTCGTCAATGTGACGTGTCATCACCGTTCGTGTTGTTGTGTGACTCGGTTCTTGAAGATTCGTCTGGTATGTGCATCGTAGGAAATCCACCTCTTGCTGAGATTTTCGAGCCGAACAGAAGCTTTTCCCTGCCTCCTGTTGATACCGCTACAATAGTCAGCTTTCATATGACTGCAGTCGATTCTGCCGGAAATGAATCACAATCTACCGATGTGTTTGATGTCTTGAGCAGTCCGGAAAAAGACAAGGCTCTGGCTATCATTTTGCGCGACAGTGTTCAGTTGCATGGGGTGCGTTATGATTCCATGATGACATTCTATAGGAATATGATACCGAACATGGAAATTGAGTTCTTTCCTATTGTACCTAGGGAATTGGACCCTAGCAACTCGTTTCGTCCTACTTTTACAGAACTTGCCCGATTTGAATACATCCTGTACGATGATCCTGCTTTGGATAGAATAGCAACGAAAGTCCGCTGGGTTGATATTGCGATGGCTGGCGCAAAAATCATATACTTTGGCGGGGGATCAACATTTCTTTCTTCTTTTGGTACAAAAGTTATCTTCGAACGACATTTTAGTCGAACTGGCATCTTCTCCCATATCGCATACCCTTATGGTATTGATACCATATTGGCAATCACCTGGAATAGTCATCTTGTCGGTAGTAGCGATACCTTGTTTCATTATTTCGATCCAGTAGGCGCAGAGCCAGTCAGCGGTTCACTCTTTCCCGCTTTAAATTATCACCACTCAGGTCTATACGTTCCATTCTCAAATCGGGATTTTTCCGTCGGACCAATTCCATTAAAGGGCTATGTTATACCCGTTGCCGAAAATACTGAAATCCTCTACACCTATGTCAGCGGTCGAGACCCAACCTCTCAACTTCACGGACGACCCGTTGGGATCAAGTATTCTCCGCCGACGCATACGGCCTACATGTTTTTCATGGAACCCTGGGAATTTGAACCCGACCAAGCCACAGAGTTTTTCCGGGTTCTGTTCGGGGACATTCAAACCGATGTCGATGATGATCCACGTACGAACATTTTACCCAAAACATTTGCGCTGGCGCAGAATTTTCCGAACCCGTTTAATCCCGCCACGACAATCAATTTCTCCCTGCCGCAAAAGGCGCAGGTTTCTTTGACT